>DAOWGA010000281.1 GCA_030637665.1 Lysobacterales bacterium
CCTTTCGAATCAGACGGCAGGATTCTCCAGCCCAGTGAGTTTTTGCTCGGTTTCGGGCACAAAGCCCTGGTCGCGGTTTGCGGACTGATGCTGGTCGGCCAGGGATTGATTCGCACCGGTGCGCTTGAACCGGTGGGCCGCTTGCTGGCCCGCTTGTGGCGCAAGGGCCCGGCTATTTCACTCTTGTTCACGATCCTGATTACAGCAACACTGAGCGCGTTCATCAACAACACACCCATCGTTGTCCTGATGCTGCCTATCCTGATTGGCGTGGCCGTGCGCACCGGAGGATCACCTTCCGGTACGCTGATCCCCATGGGTTTCGCCAGCATTTTCGGTGGCATGTCGACAACCATCGGTACCTCGACGAATCTACTGGTGGTGAACGTGGCCGCAGACATGGGCATGGATGCATTCAGCATGTTCGATTTCATGGGTCCGGTCATCATTGCGGGAATCTTCGCCGTGATGTACCTGTGGCTGATCGCGCCCCGCATGATCCCGGACCGGCAACCCCCCATGAGCGGCGCGGTTTCCCGCCTTTATACCGCCCAGATCAGGCTGAACAAAGGCAGCCCCGTAGTTGGCAAGACACTGGCGGATGCTCTGCTTCGGGCTGGTGAAAGCATGAAGGTAGAAACCATACAGCGTGGTCAGGGCGTGTTCATTAACCCGCTTCCCGACGTGGTTCTGAAAGAAGGCGACCGGCTCACGACCAGTGATACCCAGAGTAATCTCAGGGAATTCGTACGAATACTGGGTGGAACGCTTTTCTCCGGTGAGCATGCCGTGGATGCGGCCCACCCCCTGAGCCATGAAGGGCAGCAAATTGCTGAAGTCGTTATCACGCCTGCCTCACGACTCAATGGCGTTCGCATCGGTGATGCCAGATTGCGTTCCCGTCACGGGCTGCGTTTGCTGGCTTTCAACCGTTTCGAGGGTTCGCAGGAGCGCAAGTCACCCGGCCTGGATGAGATGCAGTTGCGTTCGGGTGATGTGCTGCTGGTTCAGTCCACACCTGAAAATTTGCGTGAGCTCAAGGAAACGGCTGATTTTCTGGTGCTGGACGGCAGCATCCAGCTACCCACTACCAAGAAAGCCCCGATAGCGCTGGCGACCATACTGGGCGTAGTTGCACTGGCCGCTTTCGACGTGCTACCGATCGAAATCAGCGCGGTGCTGGGATTCCTGGTGCTGATCGTAAGCGGCTGCCTTAACTGGAAAGACGCGATGAACGCGCTCAGTTCGCAGGTCATACTGATCATCGTTTCGTCTCTTGCCATGGGCGCCGCCCTGCTCAAAACGGGGGGCGCCGATTACCTGGCGAAACTGTTTGTTTATATTACTTTCGGGGCGCCACCGTCCATCGTGCTGGGCGGCTTGATGTTGATGATGGGCATCCTGACCAACGTCGTCTCCAATAACGCCGCAGCCGTGATCGGAACACCGATTGCCATCGGAATTGCCCAGAGGCTGGGCATGCCGCTGGAACCCTTTGTACTGGCGGTTTTGTTTGGCGCCAACCTCAGTTTCGCCACGCCGATGGCTTACCAGACCAATCTCCTGCTGATGAATGCCGGCGGCTACAAATTCAGTGATTTCGTTCGTGTGGGTGTGCCTCTCTCCATCGGGCTATGGCTGATTCTGACCCTCGTCCTGGTATGGGCCTATGGCTTGTAGGAGGCCGCCATGCGGCCGACCGTTGGTTTTTGGCCCAGAATTTTTATTCAGCCACATGGCGGGTAAATATCGTCTTTCGGCCGCATGGCGGCCTCCTACAGGTAAATTCAGTTTCTTTAATGAGAAATAAAAAAATATGAACACTGATTCCTCCCCATCCGCCGTCATCCGCCACGGACCCTATCCCGAACTGACCTGGGCCGCCATCCTGGTCGGTTATTTCCTGGGCGCTATTATCGCGGTCAGCATTGGCTATGCCGCACTGATTCTCGGATTCTCGATCGAGGGATCTGAACTGGCGGCCATACTCGGTTTTGGTATTTTGCGCGGCATCCTGCGCCGCAGCAGCATCATTGAAAACAACATCGTGCAAACTGTGGCGAGCGCAGTCAACGGCGCATCCGCCGGCATGATGTTCTCGGTTCCGGCCATTTTCATCCTGGGATACGGCACTGATTTCAACCCGGTGCTGCTGACTTTTGGCGCCATTGCCGGCGCATTCCTGGGCATCGGCTTCATCATTCCGCTGCGCAAGCAAATGATCGATTACGAAAGGCTGACCTACCCCGGTGGGGTTGCCGTGGCCACGATCCTCAAGTCACCCGGTGCCGGAATTCACAAGGCCATGCTGCTGATCGGGGGAGCCCTGGCCAGCGGCGGCCTCCACGCAATCAGCCAGACCAGCGGTGTCGATAACTTTGACCTGGGCAGCCTGATCGGCATGCCGGGTTATATGAATGGCGTTTGGTATCTTTCACTGCTCACCATCGGTGTTGGTTATATAGCCGGCAAAGGAGGTGTGGCTTTTATCATCGGTGGTTATGTCTGTTACTGGATCCTGGCTCCGGCATTGTCCGGCCTCGAGTTGTTTCCACTCGACCCGGGCAGTGGTGAAATTACCAACGAGCCCGATGCGTTGCGCCTGCTGTTGTTTCGTCCGGTCGGAATAGGCATGCTCATCGGTGGCGCAGTAGCGGGTGTCGTCATGGCATTCCCGATGATCGTCAGCGCGGTGCGCAGCATGCAGAACGCGGCAAAATCCGGGGCCGCCATGTCGCAAGATGAAATGCCGATCAAGCTGCTATACGGCGCTATCGTCGGCGCCACGGTGCTGCTGGCCACGATGGCGGTTCTCTCAACTGAAAAAATGGGCCTCGGGCGCGGCCTGGTAATGGCCCTGGTCGGAACGCTCTGGGTGTGGATTGCCGGCGTCATTCTCAGCGAGGCCATTGGCCGCACAAACTGGTCACCACTATCCGGCATGACCTTGATAGCCGTTACCATCCTGATTTTCATTTCGAGCGGTCTGGGTGAAACCAAGGCCGCCGTCGTTTCAGCCATTATGGTTGGCGCCGCCGCCTGCGTGGCAATGTCGCAGGCAACCGATCTGATGCTTGACCTCAAAACAGGTTACCTGGTCGGCGCCACACCCAGGAAGCAGCAACTTGGCCAGTTCATTGGTGCATGGCTGGGGCCGATCGTTGTCATGGCGTTGATTTTCGTTCTGCACGAAGCTTACGTGCTGGGCAGTGAAAAATTGCCGGCCCCGCAAGGGCAGGCCCTGGCCAGCATGGTAAACGGCATCATGGGCGGTGATGTCCCGGGCCAGAAGTACCTGGCTGGCGCTGGCCTGGGCGCTATGCTGAGCATTTTCCAGCCGGGCCTGGGAATCACGGTCGGGCTGGGCTTCTATCTGCCCTTCAATATCGTACTGACTTACAGCATCGGCACCGTGTTGAGAGTCATCATGGATCACAAACTGGGACAAACGCATGCTGAAAACGTTGGCATCCCGGTGGCAGCGGGCTTTATCGTCGGTGAAGCTCTTGTTGGTGTGGGCTTTGCGATATCCATGATCCTGGGGGCAGTGTAATGATGAAGACAATTGCCATATTGCTGGTTTTCGGTTCGTTTCTCGCCGGCTCTTTTCTTGCGGTGCTCGATCCACGGGAAATCAACTGGTCATGGCTGGCCCCGGTGTTGCTGATCGGCGCCGTCGGGCTGTGGTTATCCCGCAAAGCTCATCACGAGGAGGCGCATGCCGGAAGCAAGCTTGCCGGTAATATCGACTTGCTGGGCAAGTGCCTGGACACGATCCTGGCCAAGCTGGAACTACTGTGCAAAAACAAAGAGGAGTTACCCACCTACGAGGCGCGTTTCGAAATCGACCGCCTGTTCCGCGATGACCTGAATAATTTCGCCGAGGCAAGAGAGAGCATGATTCATGTTTTCGGCATGCAGAATTACGCCGACGTGATGAGCAATTTTGCCGCTGGTGAGCGCTACATCAATCGAGTGTGGTCAGCATCCACCGACGGATATGTGGACGAGGTCAACCTTTACCTGGAAAGGGCCCTGAACCAGTTTCGTGAGGCACACACGCACTTCCACGGCTTGAAGGCTGAACACTCGGAGGAATTGGTCGTTCACCAGGGCACTTGAGTCAACAGGTCAGATTCCGGCACACCAAAAGCACGGCAGGACCATTCAACCCTCTGTTCAGGACTCGCGTCCAGGGAATCGAGTTTGTCCACAGCATCCAGGCACTCACACAACCCACGGCGATTGGCGATCTGGATATTGAGTCCGGGTCTCGCATTGAGTTCCAGTATCAGCGGTCCATGGTCACGGTCCAGCACGATATCGACACCCAGGTAGCCCAGCTCCACTGCTTCGTAACAGCGCGCCGCCATGGACACTATCTGGCTCCAGTACGGAATCTGAAAACCAACGATTTCAGATCCGGTATCCGGGTGCACGGAAACCGGATTATTACCTGAAACTCCCCCCACGGTTACACCGCTGCCCAGGTCAATACCGACCCCGATCGCTCCCTGGTGAAGATTGGCCTTGCCATGGGACTGTCGGGTGGGCAGGCGAGTCATGGCCATCACAGGATAGCCACGGTAGACGATGACACGGATATCAGGCACGCCATGATAAGTCAGGTTCGAAAAAGCAAGGTCAAAATGTACCAGGGATTCGATCATCGCGGAATCGGGTTGACCGCCCAGAGAATACAAACCGCCAATTACATTGGTGATGTGGTGCTCCAGGTCAGCGTGCTGAACCATGTGGCCATCGGAGTCCACGAAGTAATCGGCTTTCCGGTCTTTGATCACCAGGATGCCATCTCCACCACTGCCATGTGCCGGTTTAATAACGAACTCGTTGTTATCTTGCAACAATTCGTCGATTTGCGAAGCCTGGCGCATTGACCGGGCGACACTGATCAACCGGGGTACCGCCAGACCCTGCTCCTGCAGGCGTTGCTTGCAAATCACCTTGTCGTCCACCAGGGGATAGAACCGGCGGTGATTGAATTTCATGATGTACTCACCGTTGCGCCGGTTCAGCCCCAGCACACCCGAACGTTTCATTCGCATTATCCGGCCCAGCACAGTCAGCCTCCCCTGCTGTCGGATAGTGAACTGAAGCGAACCAGCTCAGTGAGTCGGAACCCGGTGTAACGGCCCAGCGCGATGATAATGCCCAGCACCACAAGGTTGACCTCGGGGAACACTGAAACCCAGTAGGCCAGTATGTCGATCGAAATCACGAGGTAGGCCAGCGCAGCCATAAACAGGCTACCCAGACCTTCACGAATCGAAGTGGCGGCGCCGCGTTCTTCCCACACCACGGACATACGTTCGATCACCATCGAAATAATGACCATGGGGAACAGGGAAACCGATAGTCCGGTTTCGATGCCAAGCTGGTAGCTGATCATGCTGATCGTCGTCATCAGTAAGACTACGATGGTGACGACCGCCGCCAGTCTGGGGACGAGGAGCAAGCGCAGGCGTTCCAGGTAGAATCGGAAAAAGAGACCCAATGAAACAATCAATATGAACAGCAGGATACCCTTCAGCAGTTCGGTTTCGCGAAATGCCAGGGCGATCAATACCGGCGCGAAAGTGCCAAAGGAGCTAAAACCAATGAAGTTCCTGAGGATAACAACAACCAGGATGCCGAAAGGTACCAACAGGAGAAGTTCGTAAACAGACTGGGTCTGCACCGGAAGTTGCAACACTGAGATCTTGCCGATTCGTGAATTCTCGATCTCCACTCTCCGTGTCGCCTGGTCCAGCGCACTCTCCAGCCTTCGCTTGATGGAAATTTGCACATCCTGCAAGCTGGCGCCGCTCACTGTTGCCATTATTTCGTCGTCACGCCACCAGATCATGAAACCATCAGGGATGCCCTGATGACCGCTGCCGGGATCGAACAATAGCCAGTCGTCACCATCGTACACCGCCAGCATGGTGTGTACGGGCGCCCGCTGTACATCAGCCTGCAACATCACGCCATGGACCAGCAAACTTGGAATCTCCGCCCCCGCGAGCAAAGTCTTTGCCAGACGTGCTTTTTCAAGCGGCGTCTCCGTGTCAGATAAAAACAGGCTGGTGTTTTCATCGACCGCAATACCGGTCAGTCTGGACAGGATGGCAGCGGTGAATGATTCGACATCGGCTGATTCTTCCCGGACCTCCTCAACGATATCCGCCAGCGCGCTGGCGTACGGTTCTTCGAGAATGGGTATCTGAGTCTGCCTGGGCGTTTTTGCGAAACGCCTGGTGCGTGTATCGGGCATGACTGTGGCACGGTAATACAGTGTCTTCGACTCGGACATATGCCGGATTGCCCAGTCAGCCTGGCGTCGAAACAAATCTTCTTCCACGGTCAGGCCAAAACCTCTGGAAATAAAATTCTCCTTACTGACGATATAGCCGCTGGACCGGCTCGGCAAAATCAGGCTTGCCCGGACCGGACCGGCCTCCGGCCGGATCTCCAGCCGCACCTGTATCGTCCACAGTTCACTTGTCAGATCAGGCAGAGGCGGAAAGCCGAGCCAAAACACCTTGTAGGCAAAAATCAGCCCGCCCATTGCCAGCAACAACAGGGAAAGGACGATCCATTGGCGATTCTTGCTCAACCGCCTGCGCCGGCATCAGCGGTTTCCGGCTCACATACCGGCTCGCTCAGGAAGGTATTGCCCGGATCGACCAGAGCGAAAAATTCAAGCGCGCTGCGGCCAAGTAACAGGGGATAGATGAACTCGCTCCGATCGATCAGGTTCACTTCCGTGTGGATCACCCGATCAGCGATACACACACTCATTTCAACAACCGGACGTCGCTGGGTACTGCCGTCATGCTGCACAACGTAACTGGTTCGCACTCGCTCCCGGACAATGATGTACTCCTGTCCGTTGTCACGATCGGAAATCCTGAACCTGACCCAGCGCTTGCCGTCTTTTCGGAACTTCTTTATCACTTCGGCATCCAGCGACGATGTTTCAGCGCCTGTATCGAGCTTTGCTTTCAGCGCAATTGCGGGATTGAGCAGTTGTGCGTTTTCAACCCAGCCGAGAATCTCAAGATCGCGTGTATCAGCCCTTATCGGGGCCGGGGCGCCAATCAGGGATGATGCCATGATCAGGAAAGTCAGGTATTTCGGAGAAATCATTCTAATGCGCCCAGGCGTTGTGCCAAAATAATGTGGCCGCGAATTATACAGTGAAAATGTTTCGAGTCGCAGATTCCAGTATGGTAGCATCTGAGCCAATCAATTCGAGGCGTCCGGCACTTGTCGCATAGCAGACAAATGTATGTAAAATTCAACGATTCACAGCCTGATTTTGTAAAAATTGTGTTAGTTGCGTTGAATCGTTATCGAATGTTCGTCATAAACGATTGACTGATGCATTCCACTGGACTTACAGTAATTGGTTCCGAATGACCCATTTCGAAAATTTATCACCCTTTTCAAAAACCGAGATCTAGCATGCTAATCAATCGAACGAATATAAAACTCATGTCGTGCACGCTGATGTCTGTGCTCTTCACTGCCGGTTTTTCCGCGGCAGTGTTTGCTCAGGCGACCGTGAACCAGGTCACTCAGGCAGGCGAAAAACGAGCCGATGCGGGTGCTGCTGAACAGCAGCGTATCGAGCAAATTGCCGACCAGACAGACACCTTGCTTGCTGAATATAAAACTGTCACCAAGGTTATCGACGGCCTCCTGGTCTACAACGGACTGCTGCAAAGACAAGTCAATAATCAGGAAGCGGAAAAAATCGCTTTGGCCGAATCCATCGACAACGTGGCGCTGATC
>DAOWGA010000213.1 GCA_030637665.1 Lysobacterales bacterium
AGGCCGGCCAGTCTGTGCCCGGCAGCCGTCCGGTGCTGGAATTGAACGCCGGCCACCCGCTGGTCGAAATGCTGCAATCGGAAGAAGAGGCCGAGCGATTCAAGGACCTCAGCCTGGTTCTGTATGAGCAGGCCCTGCTTTCCGAAGGCGGCTCACTCACGGATCCGGCGGCATTTGTGCGCCGTGTGAACGCTCTGGTGCTCAGACAAGCCGAAACAGCTTGATCAGCGGTACAATTCGCCTGTGAGCGAATCCGTACGGGTAGACAAATGGCTATGGGCGGCGCGGTTTTTCAAAACCCGCGCGCTGGCCCGGGAAGCCATCAAGGGCGGCAAGGTCCAGATTGGCGGAAACCGGGTCAAGCCCGGCCGCACTTTGAAAGAAGGTGACCGCCTCAACATCCGGCGCGGCGAGGACGAATACGAAATTGTCGTCCGGGATCTGGGCGACCGCCGTGTTTCCGCCACGCTGGCCCAGGAAAAATATACCGAGGATCCCGACAGCCAGGCCCGCCGCGAGGCGGCTGCCGGGCAGCGCAAGCGGGATTATCAGGCCAGGGCCGATCGCCAGCGCCGCCCGGACAAGCGCCAAAGAAGGCAAATCGTTCGCTTCACCAAAAGCGACTGATCTGTAGGAGCGCGCCATGCGCGCGAATGTAGGATGCCGCCATGCGGCCGAAAAACCCCCGTCGCTAATGCGGCCGAAAAACCTCCGTCGCTAATGCGGCTGAAAACTTCCTTCGCCCATACAACCGTTAAAAATGAAAAAATCTGTCGCGAGCATGGCTCGCTGCTACAACAAATCTTTCAGCTCGTACAGTAATGCCAGCGCTTCGCGTGGCGTCAGCGAATCCGGATCCAGCTCCTCTACTCGCCCACGCAACAGATCCAGCCCCGCTTCATCCACCACCACTTCCGGCGCCACCAACTGGTCAAAAAGCCCCATTTGAGGTGTCTCCGAGCGTTGCTGTTTCTCCAGCAGGGCCAGGTGTCGCCGCGCCTGGTTGAGCACGGCGGCCGGGATGCCTGCCAGCGCCGCGACCTGCAGACCGTAACTCTGGCTGGCGGGCCCCTCCTGCACCGAGTGCAGGAATACGATGCGGTCCTTGTGCTCGATTGCCTGCAAGTGCACATTAGCCACCGAATCCTCCTCTTCGGCCAGCAGGGTCAGTTCGAAATAATGAGTAGCGAACAGGGTATAGGCCCTGACTTGCTGCGCCAGGCTGGCCGCGCAGGCCCAGGCCAGCGCCAGGCCGTCGTAGGTACTGGTGCCGCGGCCAACCTCGTCCATCAACACCAGGCTGTTGCGGGTGGCGTTGTGCAGGATATTGGCGGTTTCCGACATTTCCACCATGAAAGTCGAGCGCCCGCGGGCCAGGTCGTCGCCGGCGCCGATGCGGGTGAAGATGCGGTCGATCGGGCCGATCACGGCCGATGTTGCCGGCACCCAGCTGCCGGCATGAGCGAGCAGGATGATCAGCGCGGTCTGGCGCATATAGGTGGATTTGCCGCCCATGTTCGGGCCGGTGATGATCAGCATCCGGGTCTCAGCGTCGAGACGGATGTCATTGGGAGTGAACGGCTGGTCCTGGATCTGTTCCACCACCGGGTGGCGTCCACCGATGATTTCGATCGCGTTCTCAGCCGACATTTCCGGCTGCACCAGGTTCAGCCGTTCGGCACGCTCTGCGAAAGCGCACAGCACATCCAGCCGGGAAAGGGTGCGGGCCATGTCCTGCAAAGGCTCAAATTCTTCCAGTAACAATTTCAAAAGCCCGGCGTAGCAATGTTTCTCCCGCGCCAGGGCCCGCCCGCGGCTGGAAAGCACCCGGTCTTCGAAGATTTTGAGTTCCTCGGTGATGTAGCGCTCGGCCGCCTTCAGTGTCTGTTTGCGGGTGTAAAAAGGGGGCACCAGGTGCTGGTGGCTGTGCGTGACCTCGATGTAGTAGCCGTGCACGCGGTTGTAGCCGACCTTCAGGCTGGAAATTCCGGTTTGTTCGCGCTGCGCCTGTTCGTATTCCAGCAGGAAGTCATTGGCGTTTGTGGACAGGCCGCGCAATTCGTCCAGTTCCTGGTCATAGCCTTCGGCGATCACGCCGCCATCACGGATCAGAACCGGCGGTTGTTCGATAATGGCGCGCAGCAGCAGTTCATGTAATTCCGGGAAACGGGGCAGGCCGCCAATCAATTCCGATAGCTGACCAACGTCTTCGCCTTCGAGCACCGCCGCCAATTGCGGCAGTACGCTGATGGCATGGCGCAGCGTGGTCAGGTCACGTGGCCGGGCGGTTTCCAGGGCTATTCGGGAAAGGATGCGCTCCACATCACCCACGCCGCGCAATAACTCGCGTACCGGTTCATAAACGTGACCCGAAAGCAGGGCGCCCACCGCCGTGTGGCGTTGGTTCAGGGTGTGCAGGCTACGCACCGGGTTGCCGATCCAGCGCCGTAGCAGGCGCCCGCCCATCGCGGTAACCGAAGAATCCATGATGCCGACCAGGGTCGGGTCCCGTTCGCCGCCCAGGCTGGATTCGATTTCCAGGTTGCGGCGGCTGATCGCGTCCAGGTGCAGGAACTGCCCGGCCTGTTCCAGCTGAATGCCGCGCAGGTGGGGCAGGGCGGTGCGCTGGGTTTCCTGCACGTAATCGAGTAAGACACCGGCGGCGGCTACTGCGGTATCGGCTGCTTCCAGTCCAAAACCGGCCAGGTCGGATGTCTCGAACTGCTCGCATAACAGGGTCTGGCATTGCTTCGCATCGAATTTCCAGGGTGCCCGGCGCCGCACTCGATCCGTGACGGCAAAGGGCAGGTCCAGCCCATCCTCCACCAGTAATTCTGCCGGCTGCAGACGCTCGAGCTGGGCCTCGACCTCTTCCAGTGACGCAAGGCGGCGCACCAGGAAGCGCCCGGAAGCCAGCTCCAGCCAGGCCAGCGCCAGGTCTTGCCCGGCTCCGGCCAGCGCCGTCAGCAGGTTATCCTGGCGTGACTCGAGCAGGGCCTCCTCGGTGATCGTGCCCGGGGTGATGACGCGCACCACTTTGCGCTCGACCAGTCCCTTGCCCGGAACGGGCTCGCTGACCTGCTCGCAAATGGCTGCCGATTCGCCCTGGCGAACCAGCCGGGCCAGGTAATTATCCAGTGCGTGGTGGGGTACGCCCGCCATCGGGATGGGCGCCCCGGCAGACTCGCCGCGCGTGGTCAGCGTGATATCCAGCAGTTTTGCCGCGCGCCGGGCGTCATCATAAAAAACTTCGTAAAAATCACCCATGCGGAACAGCAGCAAGGTGTCGGGGAACTCTGACTTGATGCTGTGGTACTGCTGCATCAGGGGTGTGTGCTTGAGCGATTTGAGCGGGGCTGGAGAAGACATCCGGAGCAGTGTAACTTATTGTATATCGAAGCCGAAACAACAAGCCTGAATATCGTGGTGAAACCAATGACAAATCATTCCCTGCCTGGTGATGCAGAGTTCTCACAGCTCGTGTCTGATCTGGCGCTATGCCTGACAGCAAAAGGCTGGACCCTGGCCACGGCGGAGTCCTGCACCGGTGGCTGGATCGCCAAGTGTTGCACTGACCTGGCCGGCAGCTCAGCCTGGTTCGAGCGCGGCTTTGTCAGTTACAGCAATGAAGCGAAGCGGGAACTGCTGGGGGTCGATGCGGAAATCCTCGAATCTGAAGGGGCGGTCAGCGAAGCAGTTGCTGTGCAGATGGCTGAAGGTGCGCGGCGCCGGGCGGGCGTCAACGCTGCGCTGGCGGTAACCGGCATTGCCGGCCCGGATGGCGGTGCGGCAGATAAACCCGTGGGTACAGTCTGGTTCGGCTGGTCGGTGGAAGGCCATGCTGCCCGCAGCGATCTCCAGCACTTTGAGGGTGACCGTGATGCCGTGCGCAGGCAGACGGTGGTCCATGCGCTGGGCGGCCTGTTGGCTTTGCTCGACCAGTGAACCGCAGGCACCGATTGTTCTTTGCACTGGAGCCCGGTGACCGGGTCCGGGATCAGGTGCATGCGATACAGAGTGGATTCGACGGAGACGGCCGGGCGGTAAAGCCCGGGCAGTTTCACGTCACGCTGGCCTTCCTGGGAATGCAGCCGTCTTTGCTGATCCCCGAACTTTGCGGAATTGCCTCAACGCTGGCATTTGAGCCGTGCACCGTGGTGCTAGACCGGCTTGGCAACTTCCGCCGGGCCGGGGTCCTGTGGCTGGGCGCGAGTTCTGTTCCGGCAGTCCTGCAGAACTTCCACCAGTCGCTGCTTGAGGCCATTAAACAAACCGGCATCGACCATGACCAGAAAAGCTGGCAATTTCATCTCACGCTTTATCGTCGTTTGAGAAACCCGCCTCGCATAATGGAAACCATTCCAGTGGCCTGGCCGCTGGACGGGTTCAGCCTGATCGAGTCCGTCAGCCTGAATAATGGTGTCGAGTACCACCGTCAGGGGCACTGGAAAAGCGGGTCATCGGGCATTCATCCCTGATTCGTGTAGGAATTCCGCCAAAGCGATCAAAGGCGACTTAATCGGCGGTCCGGGCTGTGTCATAATGCGTTCCAGCCGGCACTACCAGACCGCATTAAAAAAGCATGATGACGCGTCGCAAAGCGTGCACATCGAGCATCCGAAGGAGAGGAAAATTGGACGACAACCGCAAACGGGCATTAGCAGCAGCACTCACACAAATAGAACGCCAGTTCGGCAAGGGCGCGATCATGCGCCTGGGCGATGGCACCGCGGCCAGCAGCGTGCAGGTGTACTCCAGCGGTTCGATCCTGCTGGATAAGGCGCTCGGCATTGGCGGCCTGCCCAGGGGCAGGGTGGTCGAGATTTACGGCCCTGAATCCAGTGGTAAAACCACCATGACGCTACATGCCATTGCTGAATGCCAGAAGGCTGGCGGCACGGCGGCCTTCGTCGACGCCGAACACGCGCTGGATCCGGCCTATGCCGAGAAACTCGGCGTCAACGTGGAGGACCTGCTGGTTTCCCAGCCCGACACCGGCGAGCAAGGTCTGGAAATCACCGACATGCTGGTCCGCTCCGGCGCCGTTGACATGGTCGTGATCGATTCTGTAGCCGCGCTGACTCCCAAAGCAGAAATCGAAGGCGACATGGGTGATACCCATGTGGGCCTGCAGGCCCGGCTGATGTCGCAGGCCCTGCGCAAGCTCACGGGCAACATCAACCGGTCCAAGTGCATGGTCGTCTTCATCAACCAGATCCGCATGAAGATCGGCGTCATGTTCGGCAGCCCGGAAACCACCACGGGTGGCAATGCCTTGAAGTTTTATGCCTCCGTGCGCCTCGATATCCGTCGCATCGGCGCGCTGAAGAAGGGCGATGAGATTGTGGGCAACCAGACCCGCGTGAAAGTGGTCAAGAACAAGATGGCGCCCCCGTTCAAGCAGGCCGAATTTGAAATCCTGTATGGGGAGGGTATTTCCCGCGAAGGTGAGCTCATCGATTTGGGCGTGCAGTACAATTTCGTTGATAAATCCGGCGCCTGGTATAGCTACCAGGGCGATCGCATCGGCCAGGGCAAGGAAAATGTCCGCCAGTTCCTGAAGGACAACCCGGACATCGCCAACGCCATCGAAAAACAGATTCGGGAGGAAATGATGCCGGCGCCCAAAGTAGAAACCAAGATCGAAGAACCTGTTGCCGAATAATCTCTCCCCAACAGAGTCCCAGCAAGAGCCCTCCGCCGTTGAGATGAGGGCTTTTGCCTATCGCCTGCTGGGCCAGCGCGAATACAGTTGCCAGGAACTAATTAATCGAATTTCTAGGAAATGGTCGCAAGCTTATGATATTGAGTCATTTGTTGAAAAGTTAAAAGAAGAGAATCTGGTTTCGGATGAACGCTACACTGAGTCGTTCCTGCGCTCCCGTGTGCAGCGCCACCAGGGCCCGTTGAAGATCAAGGCGGAGCTAAGAAGGAAGGGCGTCCCGGATTCCATAGTTGCCGAAGCACTGGAATCCATGACGGACAGCTGGAGGGAACTGGCCGCCGAGTGGCTGGAACGACAGCACAGCGGAGCTGTTAGTTTTACTGACAAAAAGAAATACTACCGCCGCCTGGTCAACCGCGGCTTCACCCACGATCAGGTCATGGATGTCCTGAACCAGTCCAGCTAACTCGCTGCAGCCGCCTTCATCCGTTTCCCCCCAGCCTTGTATTCGTTACACTCCGCTCTCACATTTCGAATAATCAGAATTCAGGCACAAAGCCAATGACAACCCCGGGTTCAAGACAAATGGGTTCAAAACAAATAGCATCCACCGCCGAAGTCCGCCAGGCATTCCTGGACTACTTTGCCGCCAACGGGCACGAAGTGGTGGCCTCCAGTCCACTGGTACCGGCCAATGACCCGACTTTGCTGTTTACCAATTCCGGCATGGTGCAGTTCAAGGATGTGTTCCTGGGTGCTGAAAAAAGAAGCTACAAGCGTGCCGCGACTTCGCAGCGCTGTGTGCGCGCCGGCGGTAAGCACAACGACCTGGACCAGGTAGGCTACACCGCCCGTCACCACACTTTTTTCGAGATGCTGGGAAATTTCAGCTTTGGCGACTATTTCAAAGAAGACGCCATCCGCTATGCCTGGGAATTGCTCACAGATGTCTACGGCCTGGAACCTGACCGCCTGTGGGTTACCGTGTACGAAACGGATGACGAAGCTTATGACATCTGGACCAAAGAAATCCAGGTTCCCACGGAACGCGTCATCCGCATTGGCGACAAGCCGGGCGGCGCCCGCTTTGAGAGCGATAATTTCTGGGCCATGGGCGATACCGGACCCTGCGGCCCATGCACCGAGATCTTTTATGATCATGGCGCCGGTGTAGAGGGCGGCCCGCCGGGTTCAGCGGAGGAAGACGGAGACCGCTACATAGAAATCTGGAACCTGGTGTTCATGCAGTTCGATCGTGCTGCCGACGGCACGATGAATCCCCTGCCCAGGCCCTGCGTCGACACCGGTATGGGCCTGGAGCGTCTTGCGGCCG
>DAOWGA010000351.1 GCA_030637665.1 Lysobacterales bacterium
ATCAGGCAGGGTGGGGCTTTCCCGGGAGCGAATACTTTGAAATTGCTGAAATCCGCCTTCACGGTAGGTTCGGCCACTTTCACCTCGCGCATCCTGGGTTTTGTCCGTGACGTGGTCTTTGCACGCTATTTCGGCGCCAGTGGTGAAACCGACGCCTTCTTTCTGGCTTTCAAGATCCCGAATTTCATGCGCCGGCTGTTTGCGGAGGGCTCTTTCTCGCTGGCCTTTGTTCCGGTGCTTTCGGAAGTTCGAGCCAGCGGAGACCGGCGGGCGCTGAAGGACCTGATCGATCATGTCGCGGGTACTCTGGCCGGAATTTTATTGGTATTTACTGCAATCGGTGTGCTGGCGGCGCCTGTCGTATTGGCAATTTTCGCACCCGGCTGGTTGCTCGAAGGCCGCCAGGAATTCTGGCTTTCGGCCAGTATGTTGCGAATCACCTTCCCGTACATCCTGCTGATCTCTCTGACCGCCCTGGCCGGAGGTATTCTGAATACCTTCGAGCGATTCATAGTCCCGGCACTGACGCCGGTGCTGTTGAATATTTCTCTGATTGCCGCAGCTGTGCTGTTTTCCGGAAAGATGGATGTGCCCGTGAAGGCCCTGGCCTGGGGCGTGCTGGTGGCCGGTATCGCGCAGTTGCTAATTCAGGTGCCCGCGCTCATGCGGCTGGGCGTAGTGCCTCGCCCGCGCTGGGGTTGGCGGCATTCAGGGGTAAGAAAAATATTGCGCCTGATGATCCCCACACTGATCGGGTCTTCTGTCGCTCAGGTTAATCTGCTGCTGGATATGGTCATCGCCACGTTCCTGGTCAGCGGCAGCGTCACCTGGTTGTACTACTCCGACCGCCTGCTGGAGTTTCCGCTCGGCGTATTTGGCGTCGCCCTGTCCACCGTGATCCTGCCCAACCTGTCCCGAAAGTTTGCCGCGAAGAACCCGCAGGCGTTTTCAGCCACGCTGGACTGGGCCCTCCGCCTGGCGCTGATCATCACACTGCCAGCCGCATTGGGCCTGGTGTTGCTGGCTACCCCGATCCTGATCACCCTTTTTCAGTATCAGGCATTCCAGATGAGTGATGTGGAAATGTCGGCGCTGAGTCTCTCCGCCTATGCGGCCGGCTTGCCAGCCTTTATTGCGGTCAAGGTGCTGGCCCCTGGCTATTACGCCCGGCAGGACACCAAGACACCCGTGAAGATTGCCATTATCGCGATGGTATCCAATATGCTGCTTAATTTCCTCTTCGTCGGAACCTTGGTGGCAATGCAGTTCAAAGGTCCACATACCGGGTTGGCGCTGGCCAGTTCAGTGGCGGCTTACGTCAATGCAGGGCTGCTTTACCGCGGTTTGCGGCGCCAGGGAACCTATCACCCGGAACCCGGCTGGGGCAGGGTCAGCCGGGCAGTCATCCTGGCCTGTTTCGCCATGCTTGCCGCGCTGTTGTGGCAGGTCGGTGAAGCTCAGCAATGGGCCGATCTGGCGGCCCTGGCCAGGGCCGGCCGGCTCGTCGTGTTGATACTGTTAGGCGTGGTGGCCTACGGTTTGGTCCTGGTTGCCGGTGGCCTACGCAAACATCACTTGGTAAAAGGCTCATCCTGAACCCGTTTTCAGGGCCTCAACACTGGTATAATTTGATGTTTTTTGCGGCTTGCAAACGGCATGATGCGCGTTATCAGAAACACAGTTGGCAACATTGACCCGGGAGGGAAGGCAACCCGGACTTCGACTGTGGCCGTCGGGAACTTCGATGGTGTACACCGGGGGCACATGGCGCTGATCAATCGTTGCAAGGAAAAATCCGCTGCCGGTGACTCCATTGCGGTGGTGACTTTTGAGCCCTTGCCTCAAACGTTTTTCCGGCCGGAACTCGCGCCCGCCCGGCTCTCCACGGTGCACCAGAAATTATCCTTCCTCGAAGCGGCCGGTGTGGACCTGGTCTGGCTGATGCGGTTCGGGAAGGCGTTGGCAAGCCTGACGGCAAGAGAATTTGTCGAACAGGCGCTGGTTTCGGACATGGGTGGAAAATGTATCGTCATTGGCGAAGATTTTCGCTTTGGCCGCGGCCGTGAAGGCAATGCCGCCATGCTGCGCGAATTCGGTGCGCAGATGGGCTTCACGGTCGAAACGGTAGCGGCTGTGGAGTGCGCCGGCCAACGCATATCCAGCAGTGGTATCCGGGAAAAGCTGGCGGCAGGTGATTTTGAAGCGGCAGCTGAATGGCTGGGCCGTTCGTTCACAATGGAAGGCCGCGTGGTACGGGGCGCGAAGCTGGGAAGAAAGCTGGGGTACCCGACGGCAAACATGAGAGTACGGGCTCGGCCGAGCCCGCTGCACGGCGTATTCGCTGTGTTTGCCAGGCAGGTGGGGCAGCCCTGGCTGCCGGCGGTGAGCAACCTCGGACGCAGGCCGGCGGTGGGAGGCCGGGAAACGCTGCTCGAAGTGCATTTTTTTGATTTCGATAAAGATCTTTACGGGCAGCGCCTTGAAGTGCAATTTGTGGCAAAGTTACGTGATGAATTGGACTTTGAGTCCCTGGATGACCTCATTGCCCAGATGAAACGTGATGAGGCGCAGGCCAGGTCATACCTGGCACAGACAACAATGCCGGAGTAACCGGCGCAGGTAACACTGAAGCATGGATTATAAAGACACAATCAATCTGCCCAAAACCAGTTTCGCGATGAAGGCCAACCTGGCCAACCGCGAGCCCGGCATGATTTCGGCATGGGAGGAGTCAGGCCTGTTCGGGAAAATCCAGCAGGAAACCGCTGACCGTCCCGTGTGGATACTTCACGACGGACCACCTTATGCCAACGGCGACATCCACATGGGTCATGCGGTCAACAAGATACTCAAGGACATGGTGGTCAAGTCCCGCCTGATGGCAGGTTTTCATTCACCCTATGTCCCCGGCTGGGATTGCCATGGGCTTCCGATCGAACTGCAGGTCGAGAAAAAAGTCGGCAAGGTTGGCCACAAGGTGGATGCGGCGACTTTCCGGCAAAAATGCCGGGAATATGCCGAGCGGCAGATTGATCTGCAGAAGGCCGGTTTCCGGCGCATGGGGGTTTTGGGCGACTGGGACAAGCCATACGCGACCAAGAATTTTCTGTACGAGGCGGACATGATCCGTGCCCTGGCTTCCATCATTGAAGGTGGCCATCTCACACAAGGCGTCAAGCCGGTGAACTGGTGCTTCGATTGCGGTTCTGCACTGGCAGAGGCGGAAATTGAATACCAGGACAAGACATCCCCGGCGATCGACGTCATGTTTCGCGCCGTCGACCGGGATGCGCTGTTTGCTGTGTTTGCTGTGAATCCGGCAGACGGGGACGTCGGCATTCCCATCTGGACAACTACGCCGTGGACCCTGCCGGCCAATGAAGCAGTAGCCCTGCACGCCGAACTGGATTACGTGCTGTTGAATGCTACTGCGCATGGCGAGGCGATCAACCTGGTGCTCGCCGCCGATTTGCAGGATGCCGTTAGCACGCGCCTGGGCCTGGAAAACATCCAGGTGCTGGGCACGGTAAAGGGTGCGGCCCTGGAGCACCAGAGGCTGCATCACCCGTTTTACAAGCGTGATGTGCCGGTGATTCTCGGTGATCACGTAACCACCGAAGCGGGTACCGGAGCGGTACATACGGCGCCGGGCCATGGTGAGGAGGATTTCCAGGTAGGAAAACTTTATGATCTGCCCGTTACCAGCCCCGTTGGCAGCGATGGCTGTTACCTGGAAGACGTGGAACTGTTCGCCGGGCAATGGGTGTGGAAGGCGAACGAAGAGATTCTCAAGGTGATGCACAGTAATGGCACGCTTCTGTTTAACGAGGATTTTGAGCACAGTTACCCGCATTGCTGGCGGCACAAGACGCCCACCGCATTCCGTGTGACGCCACAATGGTTTATCAGCATGACACAGGCCGGGTTGCGCGATAACGCGCTCGAAGCCATCAAGGATGTGCGCTGGGTGCCCGGATGGGGCCAGGAACGCATAAAAGGTATGGTTCAAAGCCGCCCGGACTGGTGTATTTCGAGGCAGAGAACCTGGGGTGTTCCGATCACCTTGTTCGTTGACCGGCAAACCAATGAACTGCATCCGCTCGCCATTGATCTGATGCACAAAGCGGCGGACCTGGTGGAAGAGCAAGGCATCGATTGCTGGTATGAAGATGATATTTTCCAGCGCCTGGCCGTGGATGAAACGCATTACGAACGGGTGACCGATATCCTTGATGTCTGGTTCGATTCAGGTGTGTCTCATCGCTGCGTGCTGGATGAACGAGCCGAACTGAAACGCCCGGCACAGATGTATCTCGAGGGCTCGGACCAGCACCGTGGCTGGTTCCAGTCATCCCTGTTGACCTCAGTCGCCATGCATGGCAATGCGCCTTATGAGCAGGTTCTGACCCATGGTTTCGTAGTAGACGCGGAAGGCCGCAAAATGTCGAAATCGTTGGGCAACGTGATTTCACCCACAAAAATAATGAATACACTGGGTGCTGACGTGATGCGATTGTGGGTAGCGGCTGCAGACTACCGCGGTGAAATGACCGTTTCCGATGAGATTCTCAAGCGCGTCTCAGACGCCTACAGACGAATCCGCAACACGGTGCGATTCCTGCTGGGTAACCTGGATGGCTTTGGGCCTGGCCAGGCGGTGAACCGGGCGGACATGTTGCCGTTGGATCGCTGGGCTGTAGACCGTGCTGCGCAACTGCAGGAGCAGGTGCAGGCGGCATATGACGATTACCAATTCCTGCAGATTTACCAGAAAGTGCACCATTTCTGCGCCGTAGACATGGGCGCGTTTTACCTGGATATCCTCAAGGACAGGCTCTACACCACTGCTTACGACAGCCTGCCGCGCAAATCCGCTCAAACCGCAATGTTCCATGTACTCGAAGCCATGGTGTGCTGGATTGCCCCGGTACTCAGTTTTACCGCGGAAGAAATTCACCAGCATGTGCCGGGCGAACGCAGCAGCAGTATTTTCCTGGAAACATGGTATGACGGCCTGTTCGAACTCGACGACAAGGACGTGGAACGCAAGCGCTGGAAGCAGATCATCGCCGTGCGCGAAGAGGTCAGTAAATCCATCGAGGTGGTCCGCCGCGACGGCAGGGCAGGTTCTTCACTGGCCGTGGAAGTTGACCTGTGGCTTGACGGTGAACTGCGTGATGCCATCGACTGGCTGGGGGATGAACTCAGGTTCGTGCTGCTGACCTCCGCAGCCCGGGTTGGTGATTTTGTCTCGGCGCCGGCCGGGGCTGAGAAAATCCAGCTGGAAAACGGCAGCCTGGCCTTGATGGTTACGCCATCCGAACATGAAAAATGCATACGTTGCTGGCACTACCTGGCCGATGTGGGCTCGAACAAGGAACATCCCGAAATCTGTGGACGCTGCGTGGACAACGTCAGCGGACCAGGCGAGATCAGGCGCATCGGCTGAAGAAACGGGCGAATGAACGATATTCAGGCAGAATCAACGCGACGTGTCTTTCCACCTTATTCCTGGGTTTGGTTGCTGCTCAGTGCATTGGTCATATTGCTGGATTGGGAAACCAAGCAATGGGCGAGCGAGTCGCTGGAACTATATCGCCCGCAGGAAGTTTTTTCCTGGCTTAACATGACTCTTGCGCACAATTACGGCGCTGCATTCAGCTTCCTGAACGATGCCGGTGGCTGGCAGCGCTGGCTGTTCAGCGTGCTGGCCTTTGTGGTCAGCCTGGTGTTGCTGGTTTGGCTGATTCGACTGCCACGTTCGGAATGGCCGACCAGCCTGTCCCTGGCGTTAATCATTGGCGGTGCGGTCGGTAACCTGATAGATCGCATTCAGCTGGGTTACGTGGTTGATTTTGTCGATGTCTACTACCGGGATTGGCATTATCCGGCTTTCAATGTCGCCGATTCCGCGATTACGGTTGGCGTCGTGCTGTTGTTGCTGGATGGGATCTTTCTAAGCCGCTCCAGGAGGAAAAGCGAATAATGGATATATTCCTCGCCAACCCGAGGGGATTCTGCGCGGGAGTGGACCGGGCCATCGAGATTGTCGAACGTGCGCTTGAACTGTTTGGCGCACCCATTTACGTGCGTCATGAAGTCGTTCACAATCGCTTCGTCGTGGATAACCTGACCCGGGCCGGCGCTGTTTTTGTCGACGAACTGGACCAGGTGCCTGATGACTCGACGGTTATTTTCAGCGCCCATGGCGTATCCAAGGCTGTACGGCAGGCCGGATCGATACGCGGTTTGAAAATATTTGATGCTACCTGTCCCCTGGTAACCAAGGTTCACATGGAAGTCGCCAGGCATTGCAAGGCGGGACAGGACGCGGTGCTGATCGGACATGCCGGCCACCCGGAAGTGGAAGGCACATTGGGCCAGTGGATGGAATCTCCGCCCAATAACAACCGGATTTATCTGGTTGAGGCTCCTGCAGACGTGGATTCGCTGGAAGTGGAGCATCCCGGGGATATCGCATATATCACTCAGACCACCCTTTCGGTTGATGATGCGAAAGATGTCATTAGTGCATTGAAGAAAAGGTTTCCTGCGATAGCGGGTCAAAAACACGATGATATCTGCTACGCCACCCAGAATCGCCAGGATGCGGTGAAGGAACTGGCGCAGAAGGTGGATTTGATGCTGGTTGTCGGCTCAGTGAACAGTTCCAATTCGAACCGTCTGCGCGAGTTGGCCGGGAAACAAGGGATTGCATCCTACCTGATAGATGGCGCAGAGGACATCAGGAAAGACTGGCTGACCGGCATTAAAGCCGTGGGCGTCACCGCGGGTGCATCTGCGCCGGAGAGCCTGGTGCAGGAAGTGGTGCAAAGTCTCAAGCAACTGGGGGGTGAAAGCTCCGAGGAAGTGCCCGGCAGGGCCGAAACGATGGAGTTTGCGCTACCCAGGGAACTTCGAATCAAGCTTGTTAATCAGTCCTGATCTTAGCGCCCGGACCAGCATTTCCATAAATTTTCTTCCGCACCGCTGATGGAGCGAGCACCAGCCTGGTCGAGGCTGAGGCTGCC
>DAOWGA010000184.1 GCA_030637665.1 Lysobacterales bacterium
AAGGGTGAGTACACCGGCCTGTTATCAAAGGCCATGACAGCGCCTGACGGCAAGATCCGTATTCCCCTCAACGAGGAAGCCTCCAAAAGCACCGGCCAGATCGAGGAATTCCTGATGCAGTACAACGGCGAGGGTATCCAGCATATCGCTCTGATCTGTGATGACCTGATCGCCTGCTGGGACAGATTGAAGGATATGGGCGTTCCCTTTATGACGGCGCCGCCCGATGTCTACTATGAAATGCTTGAGGAGCGTCTTCCGGGGCATGGCGAACCGGTTGGGGAACTGAAATCCCGCGGCATCCTGCTGGATGGCTCCACAGAAAATGATGATCCGCGACTGTTGCTGCAAATTTTCTCAGAGGCCATGATCGGCCCGGTGTTTTTCGAGTTCATTCAACGCAAGAGGGACGAAGGCTTCGGCGAGGGAAACTTCACTGCGCTGTTCGAATCCATCGAACGGGATCAACTCAGCCGCGGCGTTATACAGATTGAGGATACGGCCTGAATGAAAATATCCGAGGCGGTGGCGTCCCGCTTTTCCGTGCGGGCATTCCTGGACAAGCCTGTGCCCGAAGCACAGATCCGCCGCATACTCGACCGGGCCAGGCAGGCCCCGTCAGGTGGCAATCTGCAGCCATGGCATGTGTACGCGGTGGCGGGGCAGCCGTTCAAACAACTGAAGGAACTGATCCGTTTGCGTAGCACAGAGTTGCCGCGGGGAGAAAAGCCCGAATACGAAGTTTACCCGCCAAACCTGCCCGATCCCTACCGTTCGCGCCGCTTTAAATGTGGCGAGGATCTCTATGCGGCTATCGGCATCCCGCGTGAAGACAAGCTGGCCAGGTTCATGCAATTCGCGAAAAACCTGGAAGCCTTTGGTGCACCGGTGGTCCTGTTTTTCGCAATTGATCGTTTCATGGGCCTCAACCAATGGGCACACCTGGGCATGTTTATGCAGACCATCATGCTACTGGCCAGGGAGGAGGGTCTGGATACCTGCCCACAGGAAGCCTGGTCAACTTTTCACGAAACGATCACGGGATTTCTCGAGATACCCGGCGAGCAGATGTTCTACTGTGGAATGGCCATTGGTTATGCAGACCGTGAACACCCGATCAACCAGTGGCGTACAGAACGGGCGCCGCTGGAAGATATTGCCCATTTCATAATGTAATTCTCTTCACAAGTTGCGCTGGATTCCCTATGCTTGGGAGGTAGCTGTGACAAGCGGCCCGATGGGCTGGATTTATGCAGCAATACACCCCAAATTCAAATCAAGAAGCAGGAGATCCCAAATGGCTACCTATGAATGTAAAATTTGCGGAATGAGTGTTAACGCGACCTGCGGCAAGTGCGACGCGCCGCTGGAGAACGATGTACTCAAGCTCGATAACGGCAACGAAGTGCAGATTTCCAAGTGTCCGAACGGCCATGGCAAGATCAAGTCTCCGCTGTGTTGCGGTCAGGATATGAGTTGTAGTATTTCCTGAGTTAAGTCCCGTTTAGTGTTTAGTGTTTAGTTATGAGTATCGCCTCCGAACATCTGATAGAAATTCGCGAACTGGTTAAAGACCACCTCGCTCATAGCGGGGAAGATGAGCTTTCGGAACAAAGGGAACAGGTTCTCAAGCAGCGAATCAAGAGCCTGCTCGAGCATGAAAATGCCGTGCTGGTTGCTCACTTTTACACGCAGGACGCCATCCAGGAACTGGCGGACGAAACCGGGGGTTGCGTGAGTGATTCGCTGGAAATGGCCCGATTTGGCCATGATCACCCTGCACAGACGCTGGTCGTCGCCGGTGTGAAGTTCATGGGCGAGACTGCCAAGATTCTTACGCCACACAAGCGTGTATTGATGCCCACACTGGAGGCCACCTGCTCACTGGATATTGGCTGTCCTATCGAAGAATTTTCCGTATTCTGTGATGAGCATCCGGACCGCATCGTTGTGGTGTATGCCAATACTTCTGCAGCAGTGAAGGCTCGCGCAGACTGGGTGGTGACCTCCAGCATCGCAAAAGACGTGGTGGCTCATCTGCACGGGCAGGGTGAAAAAATTCTTTTTGCGCCGGACCGGCACCTGGGTGATTACATCCAGCGCGAAACTGGCGCCGATGTGTTGATCTGGGATGGCGCCTGCGTCGTGCATGAAGAATTCAAAGCCGATGGTGTGCGCCGCGTCAAGGAAGAGTATCCGGAAGCAGCGGTATTGGTTCACCCGGAATCACCGGCATCGGTGATCGAACTCGCGGACCTTGTGGGCTCCACTACCCAGATCATCAAGGCCGCAGTCGAAATGGAAAACCGGCAGTTTATCGTGGCCACGGACCAGGGTATTTTCCACAAGATGCAGCAGGCGGCGCCGGATAAAGAATTGATTATTGCCCCAACCGCCGGGCACGGGGCAACCTGCTACAGCTGCGCTAATTGCCCCTGGATGGCCATGAATGAACTGGAGGCCCTGGCGCAGGTGTTTGAGCGCGAGGACAACGAAGTATTTGTCGATCCGGAGCTGGGGGAACGGGCCATGTTGCCGCTGCGGCGTATGCTCGACTTTGGCCAGAATTTACGCTCCAAGTAGAAGCGAGCTCAGATTGTCCAATCCAGAACGACCTTACCCGCCTCACCGCTCTCCATTGCATCGAATCCCTGCTGGAATTCACTAATCGGCAGACGGTGGGTAATGATTGGCGACAAGTCCAGGCCACTTTCAATGAACACCGACATCTTGTACCAGGTCTCGTACATTTCGCGGCCATAAACGCCGCGAATGGTGATCATATTGAAGATGACCTTTTCCCAGTCGATTGAATAATCCACCGACGGGATGCCGAGCACGGCAATCCTTCCGCCATGACAGAGATTGTCGAGAATGTTCTGGAATGCAGACGGTGCGCCGGACATCTCCAGAGCCACATCGAAACCTTCGCTCATGTGTACATCTTTCTGAACATCGGTCAACGACTCACGTGTGATATTGACGGTACGCGTGGCCCCCAGAGAAGAGGCCAGTCCGAGACGATAGTCACTGAGATCAGTGATCACTACGTTGCGCGCGCCTGCATGCCGGCAGATAGCGGCCGCCATGCATCCGATCGGGCCGGCGCCTGTGATCAGTACGTCTTCACCGAGTAAATCGAACTGCAATGCCGTGTGAACCGCATTGCCAAAGGGATCGAAAA
>DAOWGA010000043.1 GCA_030637665.1 Lysobacterales bacterium
CGATGAGTTGATTGCCGAGTTGCGGAAATGGGTTCGCAAGCAGATTGGTCCGATAGCCACCCCGGACATGATGCAGTGGGCTCCCGCCCTGCCCAAAACCCGTTCCGGAAAAATCATGCGCCGTATCCTGCGCAAAATTGCAGCCAACGACTATGAAAATCTTGGCGATACGTCAACGCTGGCCGAACCGGAAGTGGTCAGTCAGTTGATCGAAAACCGCCAGAATCGCTGACTTCTGTATAATTCCTACCGTGATTAACTGGTTCCCGAACCGGGAGCGATAACAAGGAGCGTGAAATGGGCATAAAGGATTCGTTGAAAAAAGTTTTCGGTGGCAAATCAGAGCCCGAGGCAGACGTTACTGTCTCACCAAGCCAGATGTTACGAGACGTCGGAGTTGATCCCGGTGGGCTCAATTATGGATTTGGCAGTGATGGCTCGATCACTGTATCCGGTCAGATAGCTGATGATTCAGACCGCCAGAAAATCCTCGACACCCTGTCTGGCGCTGCCGGCATCAATCGCGTAGAAGACCAGATGACCGTTTCCCCGCCCGAGCCCATAGAAGAAACATCGCAGGAACCGGTGGCTATTGAACCCGAAGAGCCCGAAGCTGTATCGGCAGGGGACCGGACCTACACGGTCCAGTCCGGCGATACGCTATGGAAAATCGCCGAGGAGATGTATGGAAACGGATCGAATTATATGAAAATATTCGAAGCCAATTCCGAATTACTGGAAAACCCCGACCACATATTGCCAGGACAGGAACTGCTGATACCTGACCTGAACAACTAGGAGCCTGCGCGGTAGGCAAGCAGGCCTACAGGTGGCCGTGCTCCAGGGGGCGCTCACGGTGCATCAGGAGCCATTCGGCGCCTTCGTCGAGTGCAGCCTGCCCCAGCGCCTTTAACACGCGTCTCTGAAACGCAGTGTTATCAGATGCATCCAGTAATTTCCTTGCTTTGGTAAAAACGCCACTCATGAATCCGTATTGCTTGATCAGCTCTTTTTCGGCCTTTTTGTGCGAATAGGCGTCCCAGATTCCTGCCACGAGAGGAAGAACTCCCATCAGGATCAGAAGCATTTGCCTGTGCCGCTCTTCCACTACCCCGCCCAGTACAAACAACAACACTGCAATCGATATGCCGGTCCAGAGGCACAGGCTGCCCAGCAGCCGGGTACGGCGGAATCGCGATGTATTCTGCAATTGCTTGCGGGAGTAATAAGCCAATTGCCCCTGACCGCGGGCCGGTTCGCCAATCCAGTGATCGATCACCCAGCGTACCCAGCCGGGATCCGGTGCACATCCCCGGTCACGCCGCATGCTCGCCAGGCGCATCACGTGACGAATCCAGCCCAGGTCCACGTCCTGTTTTTGCAGAAAATTATCATAGGCGAAACCCGCAGATTCCGAATCCACGACACCGGACAGGTTCCAGTAGATCTGTACGCGCAAGCCCTCCGCCAGAGCCCGGTAGTCCAGGTACTTGCGATGCCACTCACGGCTCTCACCGATGATATGCATCGCAAAGCCGGCGAAAAAAAGCGCCAGGAAGCCCAATACCATGTACCTTGAGCCGTCGTATTCTGAATAAATCAGAAAAACCAGCCCCATCAGGATAGCCAGTGCATGTGTCGCCCTCAGGCTGCTGTTGACCCTTCCCTGGTAATGCACGGCAAGACCATCTGCAACCCGGAAAAACCGGTCTGTCAGGTGGGCCCCCGCTGGAATTTCAAGCCCGGACGCCCCCTCCAGCAGGCTTGAGCTCCCGGCCCGAATAATGGATTCTTTTTGCTGCCAGTCACGACCGAATTGCTGCAGGCGGCCCAACATTCTGTGATAGGCGTCAGGGATGGCTTTTGTCCGGGCGCCGTCCTGGCGGCTACTGAACCACGACACTTCCAGTGCTTCCAGGCCGTCTTCCGGTTCGCCACCCGCACGATCCCTCGAACAAACAATGTGGTGAACGAGATCGTTTTCATTATTGGCCAGCAGGCTGGCGTGTGACGAGTCAGCCTGGAAGCTTTCCATCACTGCAGTCAGGTGATAGTGAACTACCTGGCCGGTACCTCCGAGATCTTTGCCTGCCTTCCCATCCCACAGGGCCAGCAATACCTGACAGTGATTGGAAATGAACACTCCCAACTGGGCGTACTGCCGCTCTCTCCCTTTCTGACTGTCCCCAGCAGGTGAAAACCCGTCAACCGGGGCCGGGGGCAATGTAATCACCTGGATTGCGGCTGCAAGCAGGTTGCGGAATTCAGACAGGGCGTTCTCTGAAGTGAAATCCCGCTCATATTCAGCCTGCTCCATTGGAAGTACGGCAACGAAAGGGATTCCCAGCGATAAAGCAAGCCGCGCAGCGAGCTGGTCACCCCCTTCCGCCAGCGGTGTGAGCAACAGCAACGGCAGGCCTGGAAAATCCTGCCCCAGGCCTCGGAAGAAAGCGCCGACCTTAACTTCAATGCCGGGAATTTCTGCTGCAACGAGGTCCCGGTGCGCCGTGACACCCACGCACAGGTTCAGTTTCGATGCGTCGAGTTCCTTGATACGTCTGGTTTCCTATCGTGAACCACCGCCACGATTGTCGATGACCGAGACAACCGAAATATCAATGTGCTTGTCCTGCGCCAGTGCTAGACCTGAACCCACCAGGGCCGACAATGCAATGAGTGAAACAATGACTTTTCTTTGCAACTGTTCTTTGTTTGCCAGCATGAAATCTCTCCAGTTAGTTTGTTTTTTTAAAGAATCCTTCCCGAGATACTGAAAACAATCAGCATTATTCAGCTGCCGCCCTGGTATAAATTATATTGCCTGCACACCCTGATGAAACCCGGTTCATAATATCCCTTGTTCAGCAGGTGTTGGGCAAACTCCTCTGCAATCACTACCTCGTCCGCCAGTATAGCCTGCTTGACCAGGCTGGCCTGGGAATGACAGCTCTTGTCCTTCCTGTCCCACCAGCCGGCGAGGAACCCGGTAGCCCTCAAGAGCTCTTTGCAACCACTTCCCCCAGGCCTGATCCCGGTGGCTGTAGCTAATGAACGCTTTGTATCGAAAATCGGTCACAAAACCAACATGAAATTTGCATTTCTATCAATTTAATCATAGCCCACATTGATCAAA
>DAOWGA010000050.1 GCA_030637665.1 Lysobacterales bacterium
GACAGCACCTCGGCGAACGGCATGGTTTCCAGCATGTAATTTAGGCCCATCCCGCAATCAGGCACCTGGTCCTGCGGCAGGTTCTGTAGCCAAACATGACGCCCTGCAATCGCAGTACCCACGACACCTCCAGTGACGAACAGGGATGTGTAGACCCAGCGTCCTGTCTTGCCGGGATTGTGAATGAATGCCAGCAATGCCACCACTCCAATCCATATGAAAGCCAGGCGCTGGAGTACGCATAGCGGACAGGGATCAATAAAAAGAACGTGCTGCACGTATAAGCCGTAACCGAGCATGGATGCACACGCCAGCGCCACCAGCAGGAACCAGATTCTTGGGTGGAAAATCACTGCCATTTAAACTACCTCGATTGCATTGCTCATTTGATTCGTTTTACGAATCCCCAGAGAATAAAGACCCGGCTACCAGAGCCAGGTTCCTCTATAATGGCTTTACTTTTTGATGGATTCGTCAGGCAAGATAATGAGTGCAATACTACGAGATTTCAAGGCCAAAATCAGCGCCCCCACCGGCACCTCACTCAGTTGCCGCGGCTGGCACCAGGAAGCCGCAATGCGCATGCTGATGAACAACCTGGATCCCAATGTCGCTGAAAAGCCAGATGAACTGATTGTTTATGGGGGCACCGGCAAGGCGGCACGCAACTGGGAGTGCTTCGACCGCATCATCCAGACCCTGAAACGGCTTGAGAATGATGAAACCCTGCTGGTCCAAAGCGGCAAACCGGTGGGCGTATTTCGTACCCACGATGAAGCGCCACGGGTGCTGATCGCCAACGCCAATCTGGTACCGCGCTGGGGTGACTGGGATGTATTCCGCGACCTGGAACAGAAAGGCCTGACCATGTATGGCCAGATGACAGCCGGCTCCTGGATTTACATCGGGTCACAGGGCATCGTGCAGGGCACTTATGAAACCTTTGCAGAATGCGCCAATCAGCATTTCAACGGCAGCCTCTCCGGCAAACTGGTGGTTACCGCCGGCCTCGGTGGCATGGGCGGCGCGCAACCGCTGGCCGTCACGATGAACGACGGCCTTTGCCTGACAGTCGAAGTCGATCCCTGGCGAATCCAGCGGCGCGTGGAGACCGGGTACTGCGATTACATGTCTGAAGATCTGGACGAAGCGCTGGATTTGCTGGACAAGGCCGATGGCGGACTATCGGTTGGTCTGCTTGGCAACATCGCAGAGATTATGCCGGAACTGCTACGGCGGGGTATCGTGCCGGATGTCATTACCGATCAAACTTCCGCCCATGACCTGAGATTGGGCTACATCCCGGCAGGCTATTCCCTGGATGAAGCAGATGCACTGCGTGAATCAGATCCGGCAAAATACGATAACGAAGTGCTGGACTCCATGGTGATACATGTTCAGGCCATCCTCGATCTGCAGAAAAAAGGAGCCGTGTGTTTTGATTACGGCAATAACCTCAGAGGTCAGGTGGCGGACTTTAGAAACATGCCAGAAGCTTTTGATTTTCCAGGATTTGTTCCTGCATATATCCGACCACTTTTTTGCAGGGGCGCCGGGCCATTCCGCTGGGCTGCCCTGTCCGGCAATCCGGCGGACATCAAGGCGACGGATGATGCCATCCTGGAATTGTTCCCGGAAAAAGAAGCCCTTCATCGCTGGATTCACAAGGCGCAGAAACAGATCCAATTCCAGGGCCTGCCGGCGCGTATCTGCTGGCTGGAATACGGTGAGCGCGCCGAGGCCGGCCTGAAGTTCAACTGGCTGGTAAAAAATGGCAAGGTCGACGCCCCGCTGGTGATCGGCCGTGACCACCTGGACGCGGGTTCAGTGGCGTCACCCAACCGTGAAACCGAAGCCATGAAGGACGGTTCAGACGCCATTGCCGACTGGCCTTTGCTCAACGCGATGCTGAACACGGCCTGCGGCGCCAGCTGGGTGTCCATTCACCACGGCGGCGGGGTGGGAATTGGCTATTCCATGCATGCCGGTATGGTCTGCGTGGCGGACGGAACTGAAATGGCGGATCACCGTTTGCAACGTGTATTGACCGCAGATCCGGGAACGGGCGTCATGCGACATGCGGATGCCGGCTACGAGCGAGCCATTGATACCGCCAATGAGCGTGGCGTGGATTTGCCAATGATCAACGGGTGAAGCCGCCATGATCAGCATCCCCCGTCTCTATTCTGATCTGAACGTCAGCATGGAGGCCTTGCGAAAGGACCATGGTGCTGTGGACCGCAGCCGTGAAGTCGTCGCGCGTGCCCTTCAAGACGGTGGAACCCATTACGGTATCAACACCGGATTTGGCATCCTGGCGAACCAGCAAATTGATGAAAGCCAACTGATCATACTGCAACAGAATATCCTGCTGAGTCACGCCTGTGGCGTGGGAGACCCGGTTCCGCCGGAAATTACCCGCCTGATGTTGAAAATCAAGATCCACTCGCTGGGACTGGGGCAATCGGGTATATCACGGTCCACATTCGAACAACTGCTTACATTCGATAAGTATGGCCTGACTCCCTGGGTGCCCAGCCGCGGCAGTGTAGGGGCGTCAGGAGACCTCGCTCCACTGGCGCATATGTGCCTGCCCCTGATTGGCCGGGGCGAGGTCTGGAACGAGACAGAAACCGGCAAGCGGGAAGCACAGGAGGCGATGAGGCTGCTGGGCATCGAAGCAGTTCAGCTGAAGGCCAAGGACGGGCTGGCCCTGATCAATGGTACGCAGCTGATGACCGCATACGGTGCCTACGTGCTGGAGCGGGCATTGGTACTGCAAAAAGAGGCCGATATCCTGGCTGCAATGAGCCTCGAGGCTTTGCAGGGCAGCGCTGCGCCGTTCGATCAACGTGTGCACTTGATTCGCCCTCACGAGGGGCAGCAAAAAGTGGCCGGCAACATCCGCAAACTGCTTGAGCACAGCGAGATCATGGATTCACACCGCGATTGCGGTAAAGTTCAGGATCCCTACTGCTTGCGATGTGTGCCACAGGTCCATGGCGCCAGCCGCGACGCTCTGGCTTTTTCCACCAGGACCCTGGAAATCGAATTGAATTCGGTAACGGATAATCCACTGGTTTTCAACAACGGTGACATAATCTCCGGTGGCAATTTCCATGGTCAGCCACTCGCACTGGCAATGGATTTCGCCGCCATCGCGCTGGCCGAACTGGCCAGCATATCCGAGCGCCGGACGTACCTGCTGCTCGAGGGTCATGACGGCTTGCCCAAACTCCTGATGAAAGACACCGGCGTTAACTCCGGTTTCATGATTCCGCAATACACAGCCGCAGCTCTGGTTTCGGAAAACAAGATACTGTGTCACCCGGCCAGCGTGGATTCCATACCCACCAGCCTGGGGCAGGAAGACCATGTCAGCATGGGTTCGATAAGCGCATTCAAGCTCCTGTCCGTGCTGCGAAACGTGGAATGTGTGCTGGCAGTTGAATTCCTGACCGCAGCGCAGGCGCTGGATTTCCGTGCGCCCCTGAAGCCGGGCAAGGGTGTGTTGCTGGCCTACGAGCAGTTGCGTAGCCGGATCGGGCATGCGGATAAGGATTACGAAGTGCGCAACGACCTTGACCTCTGTGCAGGCATGCTCCGCAATGGCGAACTTGTAACAATACTCGAGAACGATATCGGCGCCTTATACTGATGCCCGTCCTGCGCAATATATCGCAACTGGCAACCTGCCCCGTTCAGACACCACAAGATGATGCCGGGCTAATCAGCAATGCCGCACTGGTCTGGGCCGGCGAGTCCATTCAATGGGTCGGGCCCTACCAGGATATGCCGGACCAGTATCATAGTGAAAAAGTTATCGACTGCGAGCAGAAGTTGGTCATACCAGGGCTGGTCGATTGTCACACGCATCTGTGCTTTGGCGGATGGCGTGGTGACGAATTCGAATTACGGCTCCAGGGCGCGAGCTACCAGGAAATCGCTGCCGCGGGTGGCGGCATTGCCAGTACGGTTGCTGCTACGCGCGGCGCCAGCCTGGGTGAACTGCAGCGTAAAGCGCAACACGCACTGGATGGAATGCTGTCACTGGGCGTCACCACGGTGGAATGCAAATCAGGCTATGGCCTGGACGAGGCAAATGAACTGAAACAACTTGAAGTATACCGGCGCCTGGATGAGGCAAACGCCATCGACCTGGTTCCGACTTTACTTGGTGCTCATATCATCCCCCCCGAACACAAAGCAAACCGTGACAGATATGTCGAAATGCTATGTGAGGTGCTCATTCCGCAGGTTGCCCGGCACAAGCTCGTCCGTTTTTGTGATGCATTTGTCGAGGAAGGCGCTTTTACAGTTGCAGAAGCCCGGAAAATCCTCTCCACCGCGAAGGACCACGGCCTGGGGATCAAAATACATGCCGATCAGTTATCTGACGGAGGGGGCGCGGCCCTGGCGGCTGAATTGGGTGCGATATCAGCCGAACACCTGGAGTACATCAGTGATGCCGGTATCGAGGCCCTGGCAATAGCCGGCACAGTTGCTGTGAGCCTTCCTCTGGCTTCATTGTTCCTGGGCGAACCCTTTCTGCGGGCCAGAAAATTACTGGACTCCGGCGTCGCGGTGGCTGTTGCAAGCGATTTCAACCCGGGATCCGCCCCCAGCTATCACCTGCCCCTGGCAATGACCCTGGCCTGCCTGAAACAGGGCATGTCACCGCAGGAGTCCTTGAATGCAGCTACTACAGTTGCGGCACGGGCAATTTCTGCGCATGAGCGAATCGGCTCTCTGATGCCGGGCTACCAGGCTGATTTAGCCATTATCGACTCACCCACACTCAATCACTGGCTTTATCATTTTCAAGCAAACGGTTGTAAAGCAGTGATGAAACGCGGTGAATGGGTTTAGCCTGTATTTCACACCAACTCCCCTAACCGGGCTTGTCCATACCCAACTGATTCCCGATGGCCAAAACGTGTCGTTTACTTGATCTGAGTCTATATACTGGCAATCAAATTTGCACTAGAATTGACGCTAAATGAAAATCATTCTCAATTAGCGGTGCAATAATGACCTTAAGGGAACTAAGACCCGGGCAGTCAGCCCGGATCGAGAAAGTAGATGCAAGTCAACCTGGCGTGGTGCGCCTGATGGTACTCGGACTCACCGAAGGGGCCGACGTCCAGTTCGAAAATGCCGCAATCGGCGGTGACCCGATGGAAGTCACGGTATTTGGCACCGCAATTTCCGTGCGCAGACAACAGGCCAGCAGCTTCAGCGTTTCCCCGATCAGCACGGATGACTGAACAAACTACGGTCTACGTCCCGATCGACAAGGTCGGAATCCGGCGCCGTTCGACTGCTTCCATTGCGATCATAGGAAACCCCAACTCGGGCAAAAGCACCCTGTTCAATCGCCTCACCGGCCTGCGGCAGACGACCGGTAATTACCCCGGAGTCACGGTGGAAAAGCATGCCGGGACCGTGCAATTGCAATCCAGCGCCATCGAATTGGTCGATCTGCCCGGCATTTATTGCCTGGGTGGATACTCCACTGATGAACGTATTGCAGTGGATGTCATCCTGGGACGTATAGCGGATACACAGGCACCGGATGGGCTGTTGGTCGTTCTGGACGCAACGCACCTTTACCAGGGACTGTATTTACTGCAGCAATTGATGGAAATGCAATTACCCGTCATTGTGGCTCTGACCATGACTGATGTGGCAATTTCCAGCGGCATCGATATATCCATAGAACTACTCCAACGGCATCTGGGCGGTATTCAGATCTGCCCGGTAGTGGCCACTACCGGGCGTGGGCTCGATGGGCTGACAGATAGCCTGGAAAACATTGCCGAGTCACCGGCGCC
>DAOWGA010000141.1 GCA_030637665.1 Lysobacterales bacterium
GCCGCCAGCGCCTTGGTGAACTGAAGCAAAGCGCCTTTGGATGTTGAATAAGCCACCAGCATCGCCTTGCCGAGAATACCAGAAGTCGATGCAATGTTAATGATTTTCCCCGACCCTTGCGTAATCATGTGCTGACCCGCCGCGCGTGACAGCGTCGCCGGCGCTTTCACGTTAACAGCCATCACATCATCCCAGATTTCTTCACTTTGCTTGAGAAATAAACCGGCCGGTGCTATTCCGGCGTTATTGACTACTATGTCCAGTCGCCCGAAGGCATCGATCGCCAGCCCAGGTAGTTTCGCCACATCATTCGCATTTTTCATGTCACATTGCGCGGCCAGGATTTTGCCCGGTTCCGACTTTTCCAGTTCTTTCAAGGCATCAATCGAACGAGCCACAACCAGCACGCGGACACCTTGGCCGACCAGGGCCAGCGCCGCCGCCTGGCCCAGCCCTCTGCTCGCACCGGTGACGATGGCGACCTGTCCTTCGAGTTGGAGATCAATCATTCACTGAACTTCTTCTGTTAATTGACGGGCAATGCCAAGGCGTAATACTTCGGAAGCACCCTCGTAAATTCTCATCGGCCGCGCCTGCCGATACAGCCGCTCGATTTTTGAATCCCTGACCAGCCCGTACCGTCCCATCATCTGCACACAGCGATCCACCACCCGCGATGCAGCTTCACTGGCGGCCAGTTTCGCCATTGAAGAGTGATTCAGTGAGGCTGCTGGATCATCCACCGCCATGTTGGCCGCCCGGTACGTGAGCAGCCTGGTCATTTCGACCTCGGTCCAGCAATCAGCGAGCATCTGCGCGACCGGACCCAGGCGGGCCAGGGGCCGGCCGAATTGAACCCTGGTGCGCGTATGCCGGACTGCCTCTTCCAGAGCGGCCTGAGCCAGACCCACCGCGGCCCCCGCAACGGAGACGCGGAAAACACCCAGGGTAGCGAGCACCAGGCCCAGTCCTTGCCCGGGATTGCCCAGGCGTGCAGTAAGCGGCAATCTGACCTTATCAAAATGAACATCGCCCAAAACATGAGGTGCGATCAGCACCGGAGTGGGTGTTACCGAGACCCCGGCAGCATCTGCAGGAACAAGCACCATTGAGTATCCGGACTCCTCCCGGGCAAATACGACATAGAACGCAGCAGCACCGGCATTTGAAATATAGGATTTGGTCCCGCTCAGTGACAGGCCATCGGCGGTGGGCACGACTTCTGTGGTAACCGATTTCAGATCCGAACCGGCGTTCGGTTCGGTCAGGGCCAGTGCCGGCAGGACTTCTGCCCTGGCGACCTTTGGCAACCACTCATCGCGCTGTTCAGCGGAGCCCGCCACCGTGATGGCGTAACTGCCTATGCCTTGCAGTGCAAACATCGAATCGGCGTGCGCGGATGTTGCCATAAGGACTTCCCGAACAAGGCAAATAGCCAGCGGGTCGAGTCGCTCCAATCGCCCTCCGTATTCCGCGGGCACCATGAGGTCACTCAGCCCACTCTCTTTCAGCGCAACATACACTTCCGGGTGGATCTCGCTCATTTCATCGGCTTGCACCGCTATCGGCTCAATCGACCTGGCAAATTCCCGTGCCTGCCGCTGAATCTCGACATATGGCTCGTCAAGTTCAAAATTCATCCGCTGCCGTCCTCAGGATTTTTTCTGCGTCCCTGGAACTGGGGCTTTCTTTTTTCCATGAAAGCCGAAGCGCCCTCAATCATATCTGCCGAGCCGATCGCCTGCACCAGCATGGCAAGCCCGCTGAGGTAATTGTCACGGCACTGGTTCCACCACACATTCGAACTGATCTTGGCGATTTCGAGATAGCGGGGACTCATGTAAAGCAATTCATCTGCCCATTTTGTCACTTCTTCCTCGAGTTGTTCAGTGGGCACGACGGCATTGATCAAACCCATCTCGAGCGCTTCCTGCGCCGGATAGCGGCGGCACATGAAGGCGATTTCCTTGGCGCGCTTTTCGCCCACGCTCATGGTCAGGAAATTGGTGCCGCCCAGTACCGGCGCACTTCCCACCTTAACGCCGGTCTGCCCAAAAGTGGCTTTCTCAACAGCGATGGCCAGATCACACGCCACCACCAGTTCGTTGCCGCCACCGGCAGCAGCTCCATTGACCGCCGCAATGACCGGACGTGGGCTGGTCCTGATCGATTCGTATACTTTCAACGAGCCATAGAACATGCTCCTGAGCGCCTCAGGATCCGGATCGCTCAGGTTGGCCAGGTAGCCACCTGCGCAAAAAGCTCTGCCTGTTCCGGTTAAAACGATTACACCGGCATCTGACGCATTTTCTACAGCGCCGATCAGTTCCCCAGCCATCTCTGCATCATAAGCATTCATGCGGTCCGGCCGGTTCAGGCGAATCCATTCAACCTCTCCTTTTCGTTCAACTTCAATATCTGACATTTTGACCTCGATTCAAGTTTCAGGTGATAAATCCGGCAATTTGAAATCAAACAATCCTTGAGGACGACCGCAACAGGCTCCCGCGTCCAATGCTTGACAATTATTCTTATTCTGTGGAAAAATTGAACAAAGTTCAAGTTCTGGAAAGCCATTATTAATTTTTTGGCTTGAAAAGGCTATACTTTTGCAACCGAGCAGTAGTCTGGCTAATCTGTTTTACCTGAACATCACCGGAGACTTAAATAATGGTTAGTATGAAGCGCTTTAGCACCTTGTTTTTGGCTACCTGCTTTATAGCAGGTTTTTGTTTGTTGACTTCAACGCCTGCGTTTGCGCAGGATGAAAACGTAGAAGAGGGCAGAGAGCAATACAGAGAGGCCACTGAACTCGAAGAAATAACGGTCACTGCGCGCAAGCGGGTGGAACCGTTGCAGGATGTGGCCATGTCGGTCAGCGCAATGGGGGCGAAAGAAATTGAAACTGCCTTTGCCACGGATGTTCGCGATCTTATCTATATTTCCCCGAATACAGTACTCGATGACACCAGCCAGGGGCCGGGCGGTGTAGCCGCTGCATATATTCGCGGTATCGGCGTCTCAGAAGTAGAAAAGAACTTCGATCCCGCAGTCGGGGTTGTCATCGACGGAATATTCCGCGGCACCATGACCGGCAGCATCGAAAGAGCCATTGACCTGGAAAGAATGGAAGTTGCGCGCGGCCCCCAGGGCACCCTGTTCGGCCGGAATACCATCGGTGGAGTAATCATCATGGAACGCAGCAAGCCGACCGGGGAACTGGGTGGCAAAATCCGCGGCAGCTACGGCAACTACGATACCGGCGTGATAGACGGCATTTTCAATTTCGGCCTGGGTGACAAACTGGCGGTCAAGCTCAGCGGCGCTTACCGTAACCAGGGTGATGGTTACTTTACCAACCTGAATACCGGCCGAAAAGACGGTCAGAACAAATACAAAGCCTATGGAATCAACATCCTGTGGTCCCCGGTAATAAACCTGGAAATCGAATACACCGGCTTCTGGGAAAGAACCGACCAGGATACACCGCCCCTGCTGAACGTGGGTCAGCCCGGCCAGCTTTTCTGTGATCTGTTTGGCTGGTGTTCGCCTGACCTAGAGACACCGGTATCAGGAGATCGCTACGACGTGCTTACCGCTTGCGGTGACGAAGCGACCACGGTGTGGCCCAATTTTCCCTGGGACCCACCCGGCTATGATGCGCCAATTGACTGTTATAATGCGGAATACGATGCGGATACCAATCAGGTCGAAGTACGCTGGGACCTCAACGACAACTATCGCATCGATTACATCTTCGGACATTGGAAGACCAAGGAAAAGGTTGTAACGGACTGGGATGGCGTCACGGATGTCCTGTTCCACA
>DAOWGA010000062.1 GCA_030637665.1 Lysobacterales bacterium
CTCCTACATCGATTTCCTGGGTGCTTTGCTTGATTGAAGTGAAAATGGTCACGATATTTGAATTCATGCCGACCCGATATGTTGGTAAGAACTGTTAACAGGCCATAAGGAAATAAACGTGCTGAAACAACTTTCAGGTCTGGATTCAATGTTTCTTTACCTGGAGAAGGCGCGAACCCCACTTGAGGTCAGTTCCCTCCAGATCTATGACCCCTCCACAGCCCCCGGAGGCAAGCCTGGTTTCAAGGAGATCCTGGCCACCTTCGAAAGCCGGATGGACCGGTCCAGGATTTTCAGGCGTAAATTGCTGGAAGTGCCCCTTTCCCTTGATCACCCCTACTGGGTGGAAGACAAAGACTTCGATCTGGAGTGCCACGTTCACCGTATTTCGCTGCCGAAACCCGGCGACTGGCGTCAGTTGATGATCCAGATCTCACGCCTTCAGTCCCAGCACATGGACAAGAACAGACCCCTGTGGGAAGCCTATATGATCGAGGGCCTGGATAATGTCGAGGGTCTGAACAAGGGCTGTTTCGGCATTTTCATGAAGGTGCATCATGCTACGGTCGACGGTGTCAGCGCGATGGAAGTCTTGCATGCGATGCATGACATGGGTCCTGAAAACGTAAGCTCCTTCAATGATGAGCAGGGCAGCCGTGAAAACTTTTTAAGTTTGCCGGTAACCTGGGGGCTGCTGGCCAGAAGCCCCGTGAGCTATTTCAAGAAATCCACCAAACTGGTGACGGGACTTGCCTGCGCCGCACCCGGCTTGATCCGGGCCGGTCTGGCCAGGCGTAACAAGCCCGGCGACGAGGTGCCGAAAACAGTTTTCAACGTGGGTCGTGCATCGGCCAACCGGGTCATCGACGGTCGCTTCTTTGATCTCGCGGAAATGAAGGAAATATCCCGTTCCATTGAGAACACCACGATCAACGATGTGGTATTGACGGTTGTCAGTGGCGCCCTGCGGAAATACCTCAAGTCCAAGGGACATCTGCCGAACAAGTCACTGATAGCGGCTTGCCCGATCAATATTCGCCGAAAAGATGGAACGCACGACGGCCATGACAACATGATCAGTATCATGAATGCGTCGCTGCACTCTGATATCGCCGATCCCGTAGAGCGGATACGTGCCATCCACGAGGCCACGCGGGAAGCCAAGGCGATGACGGAGACCATGGGTGTGGGTACGATGACGGAAATTCCGATGAATCTTCCGGCGCCCATTGCAAAGAACCTGCTGCCTGTTGCGATGGAATTGCTCGCGCGTACCAACTTCACGCCCTTCAACACAATCATCACCAATGTCGCGGGTACCCAACAGCCACTCTACCTGGCTGGGGCGAAATTGATCCGCCTGATGGGAATCGGCCCGGTCGTGGATATGGCTGGCCTGTTCCACGCAGTTTTTTCTTATGATGGAACGATTTCCATCGCTTTTACCGCCTGTCGTGAAATGTTACCGGATCCGGCTTTTTACGTTGAATGTATCGAGGAGTCGTATAGCGACCTCAGGCACGCGGTCTTCCATGTGGGTAAATCCGAGGCCGCAAGAATGCGGGCTTAACCACAGGCTGCTAGCCCGGCCTGGATCAGGCGTCGATAATATTTCTTTCAAGCCAGGCGACGATCCGTGTGCGGACCCGGTCTTTTTCAGGCTCATTGAGCATTTCGTGATAAAAACCATCCCACACGACCAGTTCCACGAGTTCATTCGGCGCCGCATCTGCCCAACGGCCAGGCGCCGCCGGGTCAACCAGCATGTCATCACCTGATTGCATCAGGAGTACGGGAATGCGCAGAGACGCCGCCTTCTGCTGCGCGCCTGCCATGGCCTTCATCATCGTGGCATACCAGCGTGCGGAGACCTTCTCGGATACCAGGGGGTCACTGAGATAGGCCTGGACCACGTTCGGGTCACGGGAGATCGCGTTGCTATCGAGACCGCTCTTGAACAAGGTATGTGGCGCCAGGCGGGACAGAATTTTGACCACCAGTTTGAGGGCCAGAGGTGGCTGGAAATCCGGGTGAGCGCCCAGTGCCGGTGAGGAAATCACCGCGCCGTCCAGTGAATCCGGGTGCTCAATGGCATAAGTCAGCGCGATCAGGCCACCCATCGAGTGTCCAAGTATGGTCCGTGGCAAACCCGGATGCCGCTCTGTTGCCAGCTCCAGCAATGCACTGACATCCCGTGAATAGTCATCGAATCTGTCGACGTGGACACGGCCGGGCCGGTGGCCATCCGGGCTGAGTCCGTGACTGCGCAAATCACAGGCGTATACGGCCCATCCGGTTCCGGCCAGGTATTTCGCGGTAGCCGCATATCGGCCACCGTGCTCAGCCAGGCCATGCACCAGCACGATGAGACCAACAGGCGATGCGGGAATCCAGCTCTGTGTGAACAGCTCGAGACCATCGGATGTCTTGACCATGTCGGTGTGGTGAACGGATTCACGGGCTACGGCGATCGAACCGTTTGCGGTTTCGCTTTCGCCGGTATTGGTGGCTCCATGCCGGGTTTCTTCATGCCGGGGATGGGTTTCAATGTCATGGGGCTGGCTGCGGACCCGTTCCACGGCGCGCAACCATCCCTGGTACAGGCTGTCACGGCTTTGCCCATCCATCGCGGGATCAAAACGGCGATCATGGCTGCGCGCTCCTGCCAGTTCTTCGGGGCTGCTCCACAACCCAACAGCGAGCCCGGCCAGGAAAGCGCTGCCTGCGGCCGTGGTCTCGACCAGTTTCGGGCGATCAACTGGAACACCCAGAATATCCGCCTGGAACTGCATCAGGAAGTCATTGCGAGCTGCGCCGCCATCGACCCGTAACTCGGTGAGTTCGACTCCCGAGTCCCTGTTCATGGCCTCAACGATGTCGCGTGACTGGTAAGCGATAGCTTCCAGTGCCGCTCTGGCCAGGTGAGGCCGGCCTGCGCCACGGGTCAGGCCGACGATGGCGCCGCGTGCATCCATGTCCCAGTAAGGCGCGCCCAGGCCGGCAAAGGCGGGTACCAGGTACACGCCTTCGTTGCTCTCAATCTGGCGTGCCAGCGTATCTGTCTGCGCAGCATCGCTGATGATGCCCAGTTCGTCCCGCAACCACTGGACAGCAGCGCCGGCAATAAAAATCGATCCTTCCAGCGCATAAGCGGGCTGGCCATGGGCGTCGCAGCATATGGTGGTCAACAAGCCGTTACTGCTCACCGGGTGTTCCTTGCCCATGTTCATCAACAGAAAACAACCGGTGCCATACGTGTTCTTGGCCTGTCCCGGATACCAGCAAGCCTGGCCGTAGAGCGCCGCCTGTTGGTCGCCTGCCATGCCGGCGATCGGTACACCCGCGGGCATGCCTTCCAGCGCTACCGTCATGCCAAATACACTCGCGCTGCTCTGCACTCCGGGCAACATGGCCGCGGGAATATCAAGCAGGCGGCAGAGCTCCGGGTCCCAGCACAGATCGTGGATATTGTAGAGCAGGGTGCGTGAAGCGTTGGTGGGTTCAGTTAAGTGGACGGCGCCCGCACTGGCCGAGCCGCCGGTCAATTTCCACAACAGCCAGCTGTCGATCGTACCGAAGGCCAGTTCGCCAGCTTCGGCACGGCGCTGAAGCTCCGGGTCCCGGTCGAGAATCCAGCGAATCTTGGTTCCTGAAAAATAGGCGTCCATGACCAGGCCGGTCCGTTCCCGGAACAAGGCCTCATGGCCCTCCTCTCGCAGACGTTCGCAAATGGGCGCGCTTTGACGGCTCTGCCACACGATGGCACGATGCACCGGCTTGCCTGTCTCCCGATCCCAGACCACGGCGGTTTCACGCTGGTTGGTGATCCCGATGGCGGCCAACTCACCCTGTTCCAGGCCGGCATCGCTTAACGCTTCGGCCATGACCCGGCGGCTGACCTGCCAGATTTCCTGCGGATCGTGTTCCACCCAGCCGGGCTCGGGATAATGCTGTGTGAATTCAGAGTATGACCGCCCGAGGACATCCCCCCGGTGGGAAAAAACCAATGCGGTGGAACCGGTGGTTCCCTGGTCGATGGAAAGTACTGCTTTCATTCGTTTGAGTATACCCGCCGGAAAGCGAGATGTTCCCATATTCAACCGTCACCCTCGCGCCTTGCTTCGGCCGGGCACGAACCATCTGGATTTAAGCATTAAGCGGTACCTTGACCGGCATCATTGCGAAGCAGACCGCCATGTAGCCAGAATTCTCCATTGAAACAAAAAAACGGAGAATACAAATGAAAGACAAAAAAGCAGACCTTGCGGGCCCGGGAATCAGCACTTACGAGGAAGTCGCAAAGATCCTGCCACAGGATTATGAACCGTTGCTTACGCCCAGGGAAACCATGCAGGCCTTGTTCGGGGTCAAGAGCTACATCGAAGAAAACCTGTGCAGGGAATTGAATCTGATGATGGTGCAAGTTCCGTTGATCGTGGATCGCAACAGCGGGGTCAACGACATGCTGGATCGCGATGGTTCGCGCACGCCGGTGGAATTTCCCTGTGGGCTCGGGCTGGATCGCCCGATCGACGCGCAGGTCGTGCAGGCAGCCACCAAGTGGAAACGGATGGCGCTGAAATCGTTTGGCTGCGATATCGGTGAAGGCATTTGTACCGACATGAAAGCGATCCGCAAAGACTATTTTCTGGATCACGATCACAGTGCTTACGTGGATCAGTGGGACTGGGAGAAAACCATTTCCGCGGGTCAACGCAATATGGACTTCCTCACCGACTCGATCCGGAGGATCTGGAAGGTGATCAGAGGCGCCGAACTCTATGCACAGGACATGTTCCCGCAACTCAAGAATTCGAAATACCCGAGTCTGCCCGATGAGTTGACCTTCATTCATGCCGAGGAAATTCTTGAAATGTATCCGGATCTTGCGCGCAAAGAACGCGAAACCAGGCTCATTCAGGAATACCCGGCTGTGTTTATTTACGGCATTGGCTGGACCCTGGAAGATGGCTATCCCCACGAATTGCGGGCAGCCGACTACGATGACTGGGTGACTGAAACCAGGTCCCGGGACGGGCGCCCGATGCACGGCCTGAACGGCGACATCCTGGTTTGGAACCACGTTACGAGGCGCCGCCATGAGCTGACTTCGATGGGTATCAGGGTGACCCCCGAAACGCTGCTGCAACAACTGGAAATGAGCGGTCAGATGGACCTGATCGATCAGCCCTATCACCAGGCCATCATGAACAGTGAGATTCCCCTCAGCATCGGTGGCGGCATTGGGCAGTCTCGCGTGTTCATGTTGCTGCTGCAAAAGGCCCACCTGGGTGAGGTCAGTGTCACCGTGTGGCCGCAGGAGCTGAAAAATATCTGTGCGGAGCGGAATATCCATGTGCTTCAATAGGAGTTCGATTTTGTAAAAACCATGACCTAAGAAGTCTGTGCGGTAGAAAGTATTTCTACCGCGCAGGCTCCTAAGGAGAGCGAAAAGCATCCGTTCAGGATTTTGGTTGTAAACTTGTCCTGAACATGATCAAGCAAATACACCACATCAACTTCATCGTCCGCGATCTGGATGCGGCCATTGAGCGATACCGTGCCTTATTCGGTGCTCCGATCAGTGCTCCGGAAACCTTGCCCCAACGGGGTGTGAAACTGGCCCGCTTCAGGCTCTCCGGGATCTGGCTGGTATTGGTTCAGCCCCTGGATCCGTCAGGGCAACCCGCACAGTATCTGGAAAAGCACGGTGAAGGTTTTTTCCTGATGTCCTGCCAGGTTGATAACGTGCGCAAAGCCGCACAGCAGGCTTCAGCCCAGGGGATCAATGTGTTGGACAGTGAGCCGCGTCAGGGGCTTGATGACTGGCAAGTGATGGATTTGGATCCGGATGATTTGTTCGGTGCAACTATCCAACTCGTGGAGTCCCATGAATAATCCCCCGCGATCCAATTTATCTCTTCGATGAAGTCCTTGGTGGTATTCTCGGATACGACCAAACCAGGATTGCGGCTTTAATGGAAGGAGGAACGGCAGGCTGATGGCCTCGATTATCGTTAATGATGTCGGTCCCAGGGACGGACTGCAGAACCAGCGAAAAATCCTGAGTCCACAGGAGCGTATCCAGCTGGTGAAGGCACTGATTGCGGCCGGGATGAAGCACGTTGAAGTAGGCGCTTTTGTCTCACCCAAAGCAGTGCCCGCAATGGCAGGCGCTGACCAGGTTTTGGCTGGTTTGCCCGCAACGGATCATGGCGTGTTTACGGTACTGATCCCTAATTTCCGCGGCTACGAACTGGCCCGGGATGCCGGCGCCAAAAGCGTTTGTACTGTTCTGTACGGCAGTGAGGGCATGGCGCAAGCCAATGTCAAAATGAGCCGTGAGCAGGCGGACCAGGCCACTGCTGATACCCTGGTGCAGGCCCGGCAGGATGGCATTCGGGTCACGGCCACGGTTGCGGTTGCGTTCGAATGCCCCTTCGACGGACCTGTTGAACCCGATCTTGTTCAGGAATTGGTTGCCAGGTTCTTGCAGCTGGGCGCAGATGAAGTCGCCATCGCCGACACCATTGGCGCCGCCAATCCGCAGCAAGTGCGGGATCTGACCGATTTACTGGTGCGGAAACATGGTGCGGGCCGGCTCAGTTGTCACTTCCATGATACGCGCGCAATGGGCCTGGCCAATGTGTTTGCTGCGGTCGAATCCGGAATACGAAAATTCGATGCGTCCATCGGCGGCCTGGGTGGCTGTCCTTTTGCGCCGGGTGCTTCGGGCAATGTGGCCACCGAAGATGTGGTCATGATGCTGGAACAAATGGGCTTCGATACCGGGATTGATCTGAACAGGCTGATAAAGGCATCAACACTGGCGCAGAATTTGACCGGCACTGCCCCCGGTGGGCGCTCGAAAGCGTGGCTTGAGCGCCACCTGGCAAAACAGAACAGCAAATGAGGCCCCGCGGGGCTACGATTGAAATGAGTACTGAAATACGGAGAGTAATATGAGTTATCGCCTGGGTGTAGATGTCGGCGGCACGTTTACCGACCTGTTGCTGATCAATGAGGAAACGGGCGAGTCGCACACCGCCAAAGTTCTTTCCACTCCTGAGGATTCGTCCATTGGCGTTCTGAATGGCGTGGAGAGAATATCCAGCGAATCAGGCGTGGATCCGGCAAGCGTCAATCGCGTGATGCATGGCACCACGGTCGCGACCAATGCGGTGCTGACCGCGCGCGGTGCAAAGGTTGGGCTGGTCACGACAAAGGGCTACAAGCACACGCTGCAGGTTGCCCGGTCATTCTGTCCCGGCGGCCTCGGCGGCTGGGTCAGCTACGTCAAGAAGCCCCTGCTGGCGCCGCTTGAGCTGACCATTGAGGCGGATGAACGCTTGGCAGCCGATGGCTCGGTGGTCAGGGATTTGGACGAGAGCGCGTTGAGGCGAGATTTACAGGCGCTGAAAGACCGCGGCGAAGTAGAGGCCCTGACCATCTGTTTCATCAATGCTTATGTCAATGGCGAGCACGAGGTGCAGGCGGGGAAAATCGCGCAGGAAATCTTCGATTCGGTTCCAATTTCCATATCCTCGGACGTGGTTCCGGAGATGCAGGAGTACGAGCGCACCGAAACGACGGTAGTCAATTCCTATGTGCGCCCCGAGGTCTCAAAATACATCAACAACCTGCAGGCCTCACTGGAACAGACCATGGGTGAAAACCTGCAGCTTTCCATCCTGCGCTCCGATGGCGGACTGGCTTCTTCGCGCGGCGCCGCCGAATCACCGGTCAACTTGTTGTTGTCCGGCCCTGCGGGCGGCGTGGCCGGTGCAATCTATTTCGCCAGCCGTGCGGGTTATGACAACGTGCTGACCTTTGATATGGGTGGCACCTCGACCGACGTGGCCCTGATCCAGGACGCGAAGGCCCGCATCCGGCGTGAAACCCGGGTGGCTGATGTCACCGTGCGGGCGCCGTCAGTGGACGTGCGCACGGTTGGCGCCGGAGGCGGTTCGATTGCATTTGTTCCGGAGTTGACCAGGGCTCTGCGTGTCGGTCCGCAGTCTGCGGGCGCGGATCCCGGCCCGGCCGCTTATATGAAGGGTGGCGAAGAACCCACCGTTTGTGATGCCAACGTAGTACTGGGCTACCTGCCTTCGGATGTGCAGTTGGGCGGCGACATGGCCATCGACAAGTCAGCCGCCGAGGCCGTGGTGCAGAAAGTCGCCGATGGGATGGGCATTGGTCTGATGGAAGCCGCCGAGGGCATCATCAAGATCGTAAACGAATCGATGTTCGGCGCTTTGCGCCTGGTATCCGTGGAACAGGGCTTCGATCCACGCGACTTCGCGCTGGTGGCCTTTGGCGGCGCCGGCCCCCTGCATGGCAACGCAATGGGAATCCTGACCGAGTCCTGGCCGGTGATAATTCCACCCGGTCCGGGTGTGCTTTGTGCCTACGGAGATGCCACCACTGCGGTGCAGGACGAAGCGTCCCGTACTTACGTGTCGAAGGCGGAAGATCTCACGCCGGGGCAATTGAAGGCCGACCTTGAGCAACTGCGCGATCGAGCCGCAGTATCGCTGAATGCCGACGGAATTCCCCACCAGCAACAGGAAGTGATTTACCAGGCGGATGTCCGCTACGCCGGGCAGGCTTTCCAGATCACCATGGACTTCACCACTGATGAACTGATGGAGCAGGGCCTAGCCCTGTTGACAGAGCGCTTCGACAAAGAGCATGAGCACTTGTTCACTTTTGCCCTGGGTGAAGACCACGAACTGGTGATGATCCGTGCAATCGTTCAGGCCAGGGCGCGTACTATCGCCGAGGTCGCTGTGGGCAAGGCGGGCGCGACACTTGAAGATTGCAGAGTCCACGACACTCGCTTTTATTACGAGGGTGAATGGCACGACGCAGTGATCTACGATCGTGACCTGCTGCACGAAGGCCTGGTGGTGCCCGGCCCGTCGATAGTCGGCGAAATGGATTCCACCACGGTTATCCTGCCGGGTTTCGAAGCCCGCGTGGACGAAATCGGCAACCTCATGATCAACCCCGCAGCGTAAGGCAGGAAGAAAAATGGCAGCAAAAATTATTGAAACAAACCACACAGCGTTCCAACGCGTTGATGTGGACACGGTTACGGTAGACATTATCGAGAACGCCCTGCGCAATGCACGTGAGGAAATGGATGCCGTTCTGTTCCGCACTGCGATGAGCCCGGGTATCCGTGAGCAGGGTGACTGCTTCCCGATGATCGCCAACAAGGATGGCAAGATGGTCGTCGGCCAGTTTGGCTCCTTCATCAACGGCTTTACCGAGGCCTATGACGCGGAACTGGAGGAGGGTGACGTGATCCTCACCAACGATCCCTACCTGTGTAATGCCGCTGTATCGCATCTGCCGGACTGGATCGTGC
>DAOWGA010000257.1 GCA_030637665.1 Lysobacterales bacterium
ATTAACAGGCGATAACCCACCTTGGGTAAAGTCTGAATATAGGATGGCGTCATCCGGTTGTCACCCAGACGGGTGCGTAACATGGAAATAGCCCGGGATAATACTTCGTCGGTGACCGGCGTGCCGTGCCAGACTTCGTCAATCAGTTCGTCGCGTTTGACCACCTTGTCCTGTTGCTGAGCAAGATAGACGAGAACTTCCATGACCTTGGGCTCAAGGTGAACCTGACCGTCTTCTCCTTCCAGCATTCCCTGATCCGGATAGACGCGCCAAGCCCCCAGTTGAAATCCCTGGTGAATTTCAATGTTCACGCTTGGATTATAAGCAGAATCCAGTTTCTCTCAACTACTAATCGGAAACATAGTGATCCAGATATGAATTTACAAGCCCACAGTCTTCAGCAAAAAGTAATCTGATTTGCGGCTAGGAGCCTGCGCAGTAGGAATACTTTCTACCGCGCAGACTCCTAGGTGGCAATTAGCTGCCGGCAATGCTCACCCAGGCGTTGCGTGGCAACGCCAAAAGTTTTGAAGCGTTCATCCTGCGTCTGACCGTGAAAATACCGGTAATAGATCTGTTGCAGGATCACAGCCACTCGCCAATAACCGTAAACCATGTAGAAGGTAAAGTCTGAAGTATCCAGTCCCGTTTTTTGCTGGTACAAATCCAGGATTTCTCTTCGGGTCAGCATGCCCGGAGCGCCTGACGGCTGCATCACGAGGCTTCTGATTTCTTCCGGATCACCAGCCTCCATCCAGTAGGCCAGGGAGTTACCGAGGTCCATCAGGGGATCTCCCAGAGCACAGATTTCCCAGTCCAGAATGGCGAGGATGGTACAGGGGTCATCCGTGTCCAGAATGACGTTGTCGATCCGGAAATCGCCGTGCAGAATCGAGTACCGCCCGGTTTCAGGTGGCATGTTGGCTTCCAGCCATGCCCGCACATCAGCGAAATCATCGACATCCACCGTAATCACACGCTCAAAACGCCGGTTCCATCCGAGAATCTGCCGGGTGACATACCCTTGCGGTTTTCCGAAGTCCCCGAGACCTGCTGCGATGTAATCCACCTGGTGCAGCTCCACCAGTTTTTCCCAAAACCGGATGCAGAAGCGGCGCGTGTCCTGCGCTGTGAAATTCCACTCGGGTGGAAGCGTTTCCTTGATCAATTGCCCCTCCACTTTCCGCATCACGTAAAACTCCGAACCAATGATGGATTCGTCGTCCGTGTAATGCAGCGTGTCCGGCACCGCCGGGTATAAGGGCTTCAGTTCATTCATGATCCGATATTCCCGGATCATGCTGTGTGCGGTCTTTGCCTTGGTGCCGAACGGCGGCCTGCGTACAACCAGGTCATCGTTGGCGTATTTCAGACGATAAGTCAGGTTGGAATTCCCACCGGCGAACTGGCTGATCTCTGGTGCGCCCTCCAGGTGGGGGATGACGCCCTTCAGATACCGGTCCAGGGTTTCCCAGTCCAGTTCCTCACCGGACCGCACCGGGTTTGTCGGGTTTGTGTTTGCCTTTGTCATTATTCCTTCATCACCCCAACATTGCACCGCCATCCATAATCAACGTGGTACCCGTTGTATAGGCGGCCTGGTCCGAAGCGAGATAAAGTACGCCGGCTACCATATCAGCGGGCTGACCCACCCTGCCGGCCGGCAACTTCGATAACCACTTCTGAATGGACGGGTCCTCAACCAGGGCGGAGGCAAATTTGGTTTCAACCACGCCCGGCAGGATCGCATTGACCCGGACACCCTGTTGACCATATTCCCTGGCGAAGGCCTTCGTCAGGCTAACCAGGCCGGCCTTTGTCATTCCATAGACCGCCTGACCCGGCAATGGCATCAGGGCCGCGATGGAAGCCACGTTTACAATGCTTCCGCCACCATTGCCTACCATCATGGGCAGAGCCTTGCTGATCATGAAATACGGTCCTTTGAGATTGACTTCGACAGTTTTGTCGAAGGCCTCCGGCGACAGGCCAGCGGCCGGGCCGTAGTAGGGATTGGTGGCTGCATTGTTGATCAGGATATCCAGCCGGCCGAATTCATCGCGCACGAAATTGAACAGGGCATCGATTTCATCCAGATGCCCTGCGTGGCAGGCTCTGGCCACTGCCTTGCCGCCGCCGGCGACGATGTCATCGGCAACTTCCTGCACGCTTTCCTGGCTCCGGCTGCTCAGCACAAGCTGAGCACCACAGGCCGCCAGACCCCGGGCAATGGCTTCGCCAATCCCACGCGAGGCGCCGTTGACCACAGCGACTTTTCCTGTCATTTCGAACGGCTTCATTTCTTTTCTCCAACAAGGTTCCTGCGAAACCGGCGCATACCGCCAATCCAGCGGTCATGGTCATCTGCTTTGCGCTGAAAGTAAGTACTGACCTGCGGGTG
>DAOWGA010000206.1 GCA_030637665.1 Lysobacterales bacterium
CTAGGAGTCTGCGCGGTAGAAATATCCGTAGCGAGAAAATGGCACAGTGAGGACAGTTTTTCGCTCTTTTGAGGCGAATAGCACCGCTATTTAACGAAAAAGAGCGGAAAAATGGACCGCTGTGACACTTTCGCAGTAGGAATGCTTTCTACCGCGCAGACTCCTAGCAGCCTGTCGCGCCACATACCGGGGTTTATGATTACATCCTGGCGCTGGGCTCCGTACCGCTGGATGTGTTGACGGATGAAGTGAACCTGTGGATCGCAGAGCAGCAGTAGCGAATCGTCTCTGCACGGTCCATAATCAGCATACGTTTCAGGAGGATTACAGATGAAAGCACGGTTTCTGCCTTCCCTTTTTCTGTTATTGCTTATGGTTAACCCCGTTATTGAACTCGCTGCGGAGGATGCGGCCGCTTCTCAGCGCTCACCCTCTGCAGAAGGCGCCACCGTCGATTTCCGGACGCTCAGGGACGGCGATGTTGTGCCGCCAACGTTTACCGTCAAATTCCTGATCAGCGGTATGGGTATCGCGCCCGCGGGTTCACACATTGACAATACCGGCCATCATCATCTGCTGATCAATGTTACGGAGTTGCCTGACATGGATCAGCCTCTGCCGAAATCGGAGCAGATTCGTCATTTCGGCAAGGGCCAGACCGAAGTCGAACTGACCCTGCCGGAAGGCCAGTACAGCCTGCAGTTGCTGTTTGCCGATTACGCGCACAGGCCGCACGAACCGCCGCTAATGTCTGATAAAATTACGATCACTGTTGCGGTGGGTGCGGTGCAAGCCGAAGAAGATTCATGACCATCCAGCAAAAAAAAGTTGTTTCATTTCACTACACCCTGACTAACCAGGAAGGCGATCAGCTCGAGTCGTCCAGGGACAGTGAGCCAATGAGTTACCTGCATGGCGCCAACAACATCATCCCCGGGCTGGAAAAGGCCATGGTGGGCAAGTCAAGCGGTGACGCGTTCCAGGTTACGGTTGAACCAGCAGAGGCATACGGCGAGAGAAAGGATGCCAACATCCAGCGAATCTCTGCCAAGCATTTTAAAAAGCCGAAGCGGCTGGTGCCGGGGCAGATTGTTGGCTTGCAGACCCAGCAAGGCCCAATACAGGTTACCGTGGTCAAGGTTGGCCGATTTAATGTGGATGTAGATGCCAACCATCCCCTGGCTGGCCAGGCGCTGACTTTCGATGTGGAAGTAATGGATGTCAGGGATGCAAGCGATGAAGAAACCACCCATGGCCACGTACACGGCCCGGGTGGCGTAGATCACTAATTCTGCTAGGATTTGCGGGCTATTACCTTCAGTTCTTCCATTTTGGTAATTCGTACCTGCTTGCGGTCAACTCTGACGATCTCTGCCTTTTGGAAGCGGGCCAGTACTCGACTGACGGTTTCGGTAGCCAACCGCAGGTAGCTGGCGATATCCCGGCGCGACATGGCGAGGATGAATTCCTTGTCCGAGTAACCACGACGTGAAAAACGATCGGAAAGTGAAATCAGGAACATCGCGATCCGTTCATCGGCGCTCAGGTCGCCCGCAATGGTTTCCAGTTCACTGATGCGCTGGCTCATCACGCGGAACAGTTCAGACTGCAACTCCGGCATGTGGCGCGCCATGCTCGTTATCGTATCAAAGGTCAGGCCGCAAACTGCACTGGTGTCCAGCGCAACAACATTGGCCACGTGCTTGCACGAGTGAATGGCGTCCAGGCCGATGATTTCACCCGGCAGATGGAAACCCAGCACTTGTTCCTGCCCTTCATGATCAATGACGTAACTCTTGAAACAACCTGTACGAACGGATGCAACGGTGCGGAACTCGTCGCCGGCACGAAACAGGTGTTCTCCGGGCTGAATTGGACGGGAGCGATGAACGATTTGTTCGAAACGTTCAGTTTCGTCGGCGGTCAGTCCGCGTGGAAGGCAAAGCTCTCCGAGCCCACAACGGCTACAGGCGACCTGCGCCCGGGTGGGTTCACGGCGGTAATCTCGAATATTAGCTACTCTTAGGGAACTATCCATTATGCGATCTCCAATTAATTCTTTTGAATGCATTATCTTTTAATAGCATTATATTGCGCAGACGGCCCCATACGCATGCGTAATTATACGTATGCGTATGGGGCCGCGGGGAAAGCCATTCGCCCCCGGATATTGGGGCGATGTGCGAACTAATTGTAAGTAATCAAATTACACGCGAAAATCTTGGTGCGCTCTGCATGGGTTGCAGGTATTCGTCGAAAACCATGGCGATGGAGCGCAGTAACAGACGCCCTTCCGGAGTCACCGTGAATCCTTCTTCACCCATCTCCAACAACCCGTCTTTTTCCAGTCGTTCCATATTTCCAAGTTCCAGCGCGAAGTGATCATTGAAATCGATCGAGAAGTTAGACTCGAAATGTTCGAACTGAACCTCGCCATGGCACATGATGGATTCAATAATGCTGCGCCGCAGCCGGTCTTCCGTTGTGAGGGACACTCCTCGCCAGATTGGCAGGTACCCATCGGCAACGGCCGACTGCCAGGAAGGAATATCTTTCAAATTCTGTGCGTAGCAATCACCGACTTTACCGATGGCGCTGACACCCAGGCCAACCAGGTCACATTGCCTTCTGGTGGAGTAGCCCTGGAAATTCCGTTGCAGGTGACCTTCCCTCTGGGCCAGGGTCAGTTCATCATCAGGCAGGGCGAAATGGTCCATGCCGATGTAGACATAACCTGCTTCGCTTAGTTTTCGGATGGTCAATTCCATCAAATCCAGCTTGATCTCCGGTGAGGGAATGTCGTCTTTATTGATCATTCGCTGGGCCCGGAAAATGTGCGGCATGTGCGCGTAGTTGTATACAGCGAGGCGGTCGGGTTTGGCTGATACGATCGTGTCGATGGTGTTGCTGAAACTTTCCACCGTTTGCAGGGGGAGCCCGTAAATCAAATCAATCGATACGGAATTGAAGCCCAGTTTCCTGGAGTTCTCAACCATTTCCAGGGTGGATTGTGTGTCCTGAATGCGGTTGACCGCTTCCTGCACCCTCGGGTCGATGTCCTGCACGCCCAGACTGATGCGGTTGAAGCCTACCTGTGCGAGTTTCGCCAGGCGCTCATTGCCCACCGTCCGGGGATCAACTTCAATGGAAAATTCCCTGCTGTCATCACTGCTCAGAGAAAAATGCTTACCCAACTGGCCCATCAGCGCAGTTAGCTGATCGTCATCATGAAAAGTGGGTGTGCCGCCTCCGAAATGAAGCTGGACGACTTCACGGTCCTGATCGAACAGTTTTCCCTGCATTTCGATTTCAGAATGCAGCAATTCCAGATAGCGCACACCCTGCTGGTCGTGGCGCGTGACTTTCTTGGTGCAACCGCAGTAATAGCAGAGCGAGCGGCAAAAAGGCAGATGGACATACAGGGACAATGGCTTGGGAATGAGTTCGTTGTTGCTGGCCGCCGTGTAAAGGCGATACGCATTAGCATCAAATCCTTCGATGAATTGAACGGCGGTCGGGTACGAGGTGTAGCGCGGCCCGGCCACGTCGTAGCGTTTTATCAAATCTGTATTAAATGTAACCTGCTGGTCCATCACTTGTCTCTTAGCCATGTAATTTACCTGTGAAGACTAAACGAAGCCGCCGAAGCCGGTATTGACCAGTGTCAATCTTCAGTACCATTAATACCGATCTGACAGCCGAGTCACGAGCGCATTCCCATTGAAAACGGATGTCTTGACTCAGATCAATTCAATCTCTGGGACATGACCCTACACTACATCCATCGGCTTCCAGTATATCGGATGTCGAGGGAACACGATTGTGTGAAGACTCTCCAAGTCTCAAGAAACTTAGGCCAGACTCCTGTCTGGCCTTTTTTTGTTCTGCAGGAGGCCGCCATGCGGCCGAAATGGACTGTCGCACCCACGGGGCGCAAACGCGCATGGCGCGCTCTTACACTCCTGTATAGATACAACCCGCGTTACAGGTTTCCTGCACTATGACTTTTGAAAGTTGGGGGAGGGCCGGCTGCAGGCGTTCCCATACCCACCTCGCGAGATTCTCACTGGTCGGATTCTCGAGGCCTTCGATATCGTTGAGGCAATAATGATCAAGCTGGTCGAACAGAGGCTGAAAAGCTTGCCGCAAGTCTGCGAAGTCCATTACCCAGCCCGTTTCCTGGCCAACAGGGCCACTGATGTGGATTTCAATTCGGAATGAGTGCCCATGCGTGCGGGCACATTTGTGTCCCGCCGGGACGTTGGGAAGCCAGTGGGCGGCTTCTATTTGAAAAACTCGAAAGACATCCATGAACGGATTGTGCCGCCCATGTAAAAACTACGCAATCACTTAATGCCCCGCACATTGCGCCGCTTCCCCGGAAACGGCTTCAGTATCCTTATCAGCCTGTCTTGAAACCCGTTCGGGAATGTGAGCCATCGCAGAACGGCTTGCTGGCTGAATGTCCACAGCGGCACAGTGATCCGCGCATCTTTATGCATTCCTGCCCGAACTGATTGTGCAGCTTCATGCGTCCACGGAAAGTGATCGGCCCGTCCTTGATACACGAAATTGTGATTTTGCTGGCGCGATTTGACGCGGCAAATTCTGAAACTTCGTGGATTTTGCCTGAATTCAGAAATTCAGCTTCAAGGTGTTGCTCATCGCAAACAGGCTTACTGTTGGAATGACCACAACGGCAAAGGCTCAAATGATTAGCGTACTGAACGCTGCCGTCCTCATGCACCAGAGTTATGTTGCCGGTGATCTGCAAAGGGCCAGCGTTGGTAACGAGAGTTTCGTTGGGTACTTCCAGCAGGCGGGGCGCGCCGTGGGTTTTCTGGCGATCCTTGAACCAGCGATCAAGTGCCTTGGCCGACGTGGTCAGGCTTTCCTTGCTTTGCTCACCCCTTGATTCGACCGTTTCTGCCGAATCGTCCATAAATGCAACAAATGCATCTGTGGATTTTGCACTAGTAGCTTCCGAATCCTGATCGATTCTGATAGCGGCGACCGCCGCCGTCTTGGTAGCGTCATCCATGATTTTTCCTCCAGGGAAATCCTTTCCCGACATATACTGTAGCACCAGATTGACGCTAGTGCGAGAAAATTAGTGCAAAAATTTATCAACAAAACAATAGCCTTGGTCATTATGGTTTCCTGTTTTCCGGTTTTGGCCGCTCCGGAACTATCACCCGACCGGTCCCGGGGCGAAGGTCCGTACGACCGTCTTATCCTCCGCGGGGTCACCATTATCAACGGTGAGGGCGCACCACCGATTGGCCCAATGGACGTCGTGATCGAAGGCAAACGCATCACTTCCATACACAATGTTGGCTTTCCCGGAGTGCCCATAGTCGACAGTAAAAGGCCTGAAATTAAAGCAGGTGACCGGGTTCTGGAACTGGAGGGCAGTTATGTGCTGCCCGGATTTATCGATCTTCATGCCCACTTTGGCGGGGACGCTCAGGGCGTACCTGCTGAGTACGTGGCCAAGTTGTGGATGGCGCACGGCATCACCACGATTCGTGAACCCGGCAGTTTCAACGGCCTGGACTGGGTCAGGAAGCAACAGAAACGAAGTGAGCGTAATGCCATCACCGCGCCGCGCATTGTCCCTTACGTTGGTTTTGGCCAGGGGACAGATGATCCGTTTATCAAACCCGCGGAAGCGCGGAAATGGGTGCGTGACATCGCACAGCAGGGCGCCAGCGGTATCAAGTTCTTCGGTGCTCCGCCCGAGATCATGCTGGCAGCGCTGGATGAGGCGGGAAAGCAGGGCCTCGGCAGCATGATGCACCATGCCCAATTGGACGTGGCCCGTTGGAATGTTCTGGATTCCGCCCGGGCTGGTCTCGGGACCATGGAACACTGGTATGGTTTGCCCGAAGCTCTGTTTACCGACCGGACAATCCAGGATTACCCGCTGGATTACAACTACAGCAATGAGCAGGATCGCTTCGGACAAGCGGGACGTTTGTGGAAGCAGGCGGCCGGTCCGGGCTCGGAAAAGTGGAATGCTGTCCGCGATGAATTAATTGAGCTTGATTTTACGCTCAACCCGACACTGACGATTTACGAGGCCAGCCGTGACCTGATGAGAGAAATGAACGCGGATTGGCAGTTTGATTACGCGCATCCCAATTTGTGGTCGTTCTTCCAGCCATCACGCAAGGCGCATGGCTCCTACTGGTTTGACTGGACGACTGCGGATGAAATCGCCTGGAAGGAAAATTTTGTGCTCTGGATGCGGTTTCTCAATGACTACAAGAACCATGGCGGCAGGGTCACGCTGGGTTCCGATTCGGGCTACATCTGGAAGCTCTATGGTTTTGGGTACATCCGGGAAATGGAATTATTGCAGGAGGCCGGATTCCATCCTCTGGAAGTGATCCGGGCCGCCACCATTCATGCCGCCGAGGTTCTGGGCATGGACGCCGAGATCGGCTCTGTCCGTCCGGGCAAACTGGCGGACCTGGTGATCACAGATTACAACCCGCTGCAGAATTTCAAGGTGCTTTACGGTACCGGGCATTTCAGATTGGGGGAAGACAATCAGCCGGCGCGCCTGGGTGGCGTTCGCTATACCATTAAAGACGGCATTGTCTATGATGCCGCCAAACTATTGTCAGATGTGCGTGAAATCGTTAGCCAGGCGCGTGAGGAGAATGAGCAGGGTCCTGGGCCCCGGCGTTTGCCCTTCGTTCCAAACCTGGAGCCTGCCATGCGGACGAAATCAAAGATCAATAATCAATAATTAAAATCGCCCGCATGGCGGGTTCCTGCAATAGGAATTAGCCCTGTTCCGCCATCAGGGCTTTCAGGTCTGCCAGCACTTCATCGGTGTGTGTGTCGGGATCGACTTTTTCATAATGCATGACCACCACACCATCGGGATTAACCAGGAATGACTGCCTGCTGGCTATCTGAATCAGTTTCCAGTCCCGCAATACGCCATAGGACTCCGCTGTAGTCCCTTCCTCATCGGCCAGGATGACGAAGGGCAACTTGAACTTGTCGGAAAATTTCTTGTGCGATTCGACGTCATCAATGCTGATGCCGACCACTTCTGCACCAATCGCTTTGAATGCGTAGATGTTGTCGCGGAAATTACAGGCTTCAGTGGTACAACCGGGGGTGTCATCCTTCGGGTAAAAATAGACAGCCAGCCAGGTTCCACGGTAGTCCTCCAGCTTGTGCCAGTCACCGTTCTGGTCCTGCAGATTGAATCCGGGCGCCTGATCACCCACGGCCGGTGAATCGCCCGCCATCGCGGGTAAACTGATGAATAATGCGAGTAGGGTTGTGATTATCGCTTTCATGGTGAGTTTCCTGTTATCCGTTGAATTTGTGGCCAAAAGTTTCTATGTCGATGCGCCAGGAGTCTGTTCGGCAGAAAGTATTCCTAGTGGCGCGCATACCATGATGCCGGTTTTCGCCGGTCATGAACTATTGAAAATCAATTTCGGCCGGTTATAGAGGGTTGCAGCCATGATTGCCAGTAGCAGCCCGATCAGCAGGGTGCTGGATATCGACATGGCGTACCAACTCAGCGGTACCAACTCGTCCCGGATGATTTCCCCGATCAGCATATTCTGTGAGAAAAGGGGGATGTTCATCATCCAGCTTTCGGCCTTTACCGGGTTGGCCATGAAGATCAGGCTCGGGACCATAGGTATAAGGATCACCAGGCCCATGTAGGATTGCGCCTCGCGGTACGACTTGGCAAATGAAGCGAGCAAAGTCAGCAAAGCAGCGGCCAGGATGGCGACCGGTGATACCACCAGCAGGATTTTCAAAAGAGTCCCGAGTCCCAGCGTCAGGTCCATACCGAAGGCGCCTACAGGCATGTAGGGCAGCACGATTCTGAACGAAACCAGGGTCAATGCCAGCGAGGCCATCGCGAATACCGTGGTCGTGATCATTTTTCCACTCATGATCTGCCAGCGAGGTACCGGGTTGATCAGTAAAGGCTCGAGCGATTTCCTCTCCTTTTCACCGGCCGTCGTGTCCATGGCCAGGTGCGTGGCGCCCGTGAATGCGGTGATCATCAGCACGTAGGGTAAAAATATCACTGCCAGTATGGCCCGGCTTTTCGGCGTGGACAGGTCCACGTCCCGAATCATGACAGCTGATACAAGCTGGGGCGAAACACCGCGTAACTGCAAGCGCAGCGCACCGATCTGCTGGCCGTAACCGAGTAACAA
>DAOWGA010000138.1 GCA_030637665.1 Lysobacterales bacterium
ACCTGCTTGCAGGACACGTTCAAGACATCCCTGTGCACTAATCGGCTGTTCCCGACAGCCCGATTGTCCTGCAAGCAGGTACCCGATCTCTCCCTGAAACGCTGGTTGCGAAAATCATGCACCATACGGGCCAAAAGCTCATGTCGGCCTGTCCGGGAGGAGCAGCGTGTCTACCTGCAGGACCGTCATCTGTCGGGAACAGATGAAGAGCGAACAGGGATGTCTTGAGCGTGTCCTGCAGGTAGACACGCTGCTCCTCCCCCCGGCACTGATTAAATCGCGAACAAGGTTCGCTACTGCTTAACCAGGCAGGATTTCACGAAAGCCTCCATGTGAAAGCGGGCATGATCCGGCTGATAAGTGAATGACCTGCCCACCGGACAGGCACGGCGGGCGGCGCAACCCAATTGCCGGCAATCGGACTCCTCATCGGCCTCAAGGTAATCAAGGCAGCGACCCACCCGGTAGTTACCCACGCTGAAAGCATCTACGGGACAGGCATCCAGGCAAGGCTGGTCTGCACACTGCAGGCAGGGCGAATCCCCGTCGGGAGCCCCAATAATGCCGCTGCAACGACCGGGGAGCGCCAGGGCAAAACGATAGGCGTGCCACAGGCCATATTCGCCATGAATGAACATCGACACGGGCGATGGAAATACCTGATCAACCCTCTTTGCCCAGGCAAGGAATGGCGGGTACGGCGGGCCTTCCCACGGAAAGAGCGCCCGACCATCCAACTGCCGGGCAATATCCTCGCCGATTCTTCTGCTCCAGCGGTCCAGGCCATGCGGTAGAGCATCACCGTATTCGGAAGATACGCTGAACGAAGCCCACATTGAAGATCCCGCATTCCCCACCAACACCAGCTGTCGCGTATCGGTGTCACCATCGATGATGGGGGCCCGTTCAATATCCGTCGCCTCAAGAACACCACGAACAATCAGTCCATGGGGTTTCAGCAATTCCTGTATTTCTGATATATCAGTCATATTTCCGGTCAGCCGGATAGTGAATTTACAGAAATTTCGCGGCAGTCAGGCCGCCCGGTAGCAGTAGCTATGATGCGGGTTTCGAGAAAAAGCTCCCCGTCCAAATCGTGATGAACGTGATTCGCGTCACTACTCAGGCGAACCTCTATCGAAGACGCGCCGGCCGAGGCAGCCATCAGGCGAACATTCTCAGTGGCGATCCGTTCCGCCGTCTCGATGGCTGTCTTCAGGTCTTTGAACTGCAGGGGTTCGCGGTCACTGTGAACAATAAAGCTGCCATGCAGCGGTTGCGTTACCGTTACCTGGGCGCTCTGAACGATGCTGCCCATCACGGCACCGAAGGCATTGGCCACCTCCGCACGCTCGGGTAGAGTCAGTTCCACACCCAGGCGGGCGGCCGAGTCCGGGAAAAACGTCCCGGCGGGTGCACCTACTGCCACCACCGGGTAGTCTGCGGCGAATTTAAGGTGGAACAAAGAACCGGAATCCAATACCTTGCCAGGTGCATCGCTGGATTCGAAAACCAGGTCGGCCAGCAGGCGGGTCAGGCTGCCGGCTTCAGACTCGTCCAGTTTCCGGTGCTGATGCAACCCGGCCTCGATCAGGGCCTGGCAGATCTGCTGGCTCACCCGCTCAAAGATCTGCCGGCTTGGCGTCTCGGCATCACCTTCCCGCCAGCGCCCCAGCCCATAAACATGTCGCATCTGGCGCGCCCAGATCAGGACGGCCAGCCGCGCCGACTCACCGCACCAGTGGTCGCTGAGCCCCAGAACATGGGCCGCATCACTGGGTGTAAAACCGCTGTAGATGACCATGCCTTTGCGTTGCAGGCGTGCGATCGCCCGGCTCGCATCACGGTCGACGTTTACAATGGAGTCGAGTTCAATGGGACAGTCTGACAGCATCTCCCAGGCCCTCAGTTCTTCACCGGAGCATGCGGCCATCAGTACATCATTATGTTCGAGCCTGAGGGCGAAGCGGTTGTTACGGCGGCTCGGGCTGGCGGCCAGTTGCTGTCTCAGGACATCGCTGATCTCAGGATGTAAATGGCCAAGCAGGCTCAGTGGCACCACCCGGCGTGGCCCGATTTCGATGCCGGCTTGTCCGTTGAACCGGACCTCACTATCACCACCGAGGCCGATCGAAATTACCCGCACGGCTTCAACCATGGGCCTCCAGTCCCCAATCCGCACACCGTCGGTGCCCAGTTCAGGCCGGCCCCCACTGACCACGGCGATATCAGTCGTCGTTCCGCCCATATCGGCAATGATCGCGTTACTGGCGCCGCTCAGGGCGCAGGCCCCAACCACACTGGCTGCCGGACCGGAAAGAACCGTGCCGACGGGTTGCCTGAGAGCAGTTTCCGTGTTGATCAGGGAGCCGTTTCCTTTGACCATCATCAAGGGTGCATGGATAGCCCGTTCCAGCAGGATTTTCTGAACCGCGAGAATCAGTTCGTGGATGATGGGCACCATGCGGGCATTGAGGGCCACGGTCAGCGCCCTTCGCGGCGCATCCAGGTCAGTGGCCAGTTCGTGGCCACAGGTGACCGGCCTGGCGCACAGTTCTTCAATCAATTCGCGCATGCGCAGTTCGTGAGCCGGATTGCGTACAGCAAACATGGATGAAACGGCGAAAGCGGATACCTTGCCCATCAGCGCCAAAATGGCCGCCCTGGCCAGATCTTCATCCAGTGGCTCGTGCTCCCTGCCCACGGCATCGTGCCCGCCGGGAAGAGTTATCACGAGATCTTTTTCGAAAATCTCCAGCAAACCACTTTTGACGACCTGTTGTTGCCGGTAGCCGGGCAACAGCACGCCAACCGGCGCTCCCTTGCCTTCAACCACTGAATTGGTGGAAAGCGTAGTGGACAGGGCTACCAGGCTGACATCGTGAAGCGCTTCGGCGGGCAATTCGGCAAGTGCGTTGCCGATGCCGATGGTCAGATCGTGGCGGGTGGTCAGGCACTTGCTGGCCGCGACAATCTGCTGCTCCCCGTCAACCAGCACCGCGTCGGTATACGTACCACCCGTGTCGATGCCCAGTTTGAATGGGGCCATCAGGTACGTACCCTGGCGCGGCGACGGCGACCCTTGTTCCCTGAACCACCTGTGGCTGCGGGCGGCTGTGGTAATTGCACTGCCGAAGACAGGTTTGGAAACGGGTGCGAAGAATGCGGGATTCCCATGGCTTCCACGAAGTGATTCTGGAAATTTGCATCGACGGCGGTTTCCACTTTCTCAATCTGCCGCGCGCGATGTTCGATTTCAGCGCGCGATGCCCGGTTGAGCAGCGCAATCCTGGCGCCGGTGCCGGCGGCGTTATTTGCGGATGAGACATGCTCCAGTTTACAGTCGGGAATCATGCCCAGCACCATCGCATATTTCACATCGATGTGGCTGCCAAAGGCTCCAGCCAGGCGGATTCGATCCACCCTGTCAACACCCATGTGGTCCATCAATAAGCGTGCCCCGGCATACAAGGCAGCCTTGGCCAGCTGGATGGCGCGAACATCATTCTGTTCGATCACGATTTTTGGTTCACCATCATGCAAAAGATAGGAAAACGTCCGGCCACTGGCCTGTATCCGGGGACTACGGCTGGCGACTTCACCGTTGATGGTTCCATCGGGCTGGATAATACCAACCAGGTACATGCAGGCGATGGCCTCGATGATGCCGGAGCCGCAAATTCCGGTTACGCCCTGATCACCCATGTTTTCCTCGAAATCCGGGTCATCTGACCAGAGTTCGCAACCGATCACTTTGTAGCGCGGTTCAAGTGTTTTCGGGTCGATGCGAATCCGCTCGATCGCCCCGGGAGCGGCCCGTTGCCCGCCGCTGATCTGAGCGCCTTCGAAAGCGGGCCCGGTTGGGCTGGATGCAGCCAATAATCTGTCCCGATTACCAAGCACGATTTCGGCATTGGTGCCGACATCAATAATGAGGCTGATTTCTTCGTTCAGCCAGGGCGTTTCAGCCAGCATGACTGCAGCCGTATCAGCGCCCACGTGACCGGCAATGCAAGGCAACAGGTAAGCCCGCGCATTGGGGTGCAATTCGATATCCAGGTCAGCCGCCAGTATTTCCACGGCGTGATCCGTGGCCAGCGCGAATGGCGCTGTGCCCAATGGGGTTGGATCCAGCCCCAGCAGCAGATGATGCATCACCGGATTGCCAACCAGCGTGGTTTCCAGCACTTCCTCAACTGAAATTTCAGCTTGATCTGCCGTGTTTGCGATGAGTTTGCTGACGGCGGCGCGCACGACGGCTGTCATCTGACCGGCGCCTTCGGGGTTGAGCATGGCGTAGGACACGCGACTCATCAGGTCCTCGCCGAAGCGGATCTGGGGATTCATCGCACCGGCACTGGCCAGCACCTCGCCACTGGACAAATCACACAGGTGAACGGCGATGGTGGTGGAACCCACATCAACCGCGGCGCCGTAAATGCGGTCGCGGAACCCGGGCCACACTGCCACGATCTGATGCTCATTGCGAACCGCAACAGTGACCTGCCACTTGCCCTGGCGCAGTGCACCCTGCAAGTCCTGCAGAACCCTTAAATCCCAGTCCAGGCCGGCAAGTTCCCACTCTGTTTCCAGTGCTCGCAGCAAGCGCTGCAAGTCCCCTTCGGGGGTGTGTATATCGGGCTCTTCGACTTCCACGAAATAAAGCCGGACAAGCGGATCCACTTCGATATCATGCGCTTCATAGTCCTTGCGGACCACTTGGTGATGAACCTGGCTGCTGGCGGGCACATCGATTCTCACATCACCAAGGACCGTGGCCTGGCAACTCAGGCGATTGCCTGGATCGAGGCGCCCCCGTTTCAGGCAGTACTGCTCAGGCGCGGTCATGTCACTGAGGTGCAGCGGGCTGGAAACGATATTTTCCTTGGCAAAACTGCCCTCTACGGCCTCGACCTGGCAGCGCCCGCATCGCGCACGCCCCCCGCAGATGGAGTCAATGTCAACGCCCAGTTCCCGCGCAGCCTGCAAAACGGGCGTGCCAATCGGGAATCGTCCACGCTTGCCGGACGGGCTGAAGACAATCAGAGCCTCGGAAGATTCGTTCATCTGAACCCCGCTATCAGCCTTTGCCCGACCGCCGCCGGCGGCCGCTGCGGCGGGTCCGGGCGCCTTCGGCAGCGGGCTCACGATAGGAAGCAATCCAGTTCGCGCACTGCGGATCGTGATCCATCAGAACATCGGAGCCACGCACCGCCTGCATCAGGGTTGCTTCAAGCGGATTGGTGATGGCCGAAGTCATGCCCGCGCCGATTGCCATGGCGATAAAGGCTGGATTCAGACCGTGCCGGTTTGGCAGTCCAAAACTGACATTGGAAGCCCCACAGGTAGTGTTGACTTTCAGTTCCATGCGCAGGCGGCGAATCAGCTGCATGACCTGGACACCCGCGTCCGCCATCGCACCGACCGGCATCACCAGCGGGTCAACCACTACGTCACAGGCGGGGATTCCATGATCGGCCGCCCGCTCGACAATTTTTTTCGCAACCTCGAAGCGAACATTGATGTCCGTTGAAATCCCGCTGTCGTCGTTACAAATGGCCACGACCGCCGCGCCGTGCTTTTTCACCAGCGGCAGCACGCGCTCCATGCGATCCTCCTCGCCGGTAACCGAATTCAGCAATGCCTTGCCTTGATAGGCTTCCAGCCCGGATTCCAGTGCTTCCAGAACGGAAGAGTCTATGGACAGGGGAACATCAGTCAGCGACTGAACGAGCTTGACCGCCCTGGCCAGTAGTGCGGGCTCATCCGCCAGGGGAATACCGGCGTTGACATCGAGAACATGGGCGCCGGCCGCTACCTGGGCCAAAGCGTCTGCCTCGACGCGGCTGAAATCCCCTGCTTTCATTTCTCCGGCCAGCAGCTTGCGTCCGGTCGGGTTGATGCGCTCACCGATAATCACAAAAGGACGGTCAAAGCCGATGACTACTTCTTTTGTTGCCGAACTGATAACGGTGTCGGTCATGTAATTTTCACCTGCTTTGAATTGTCAATGCCGCTCGCTTTCACAAAAGCCTCGAGCACATCATCTGGAAATTGTTCTTCAAGCCGCGCCACTTCATCGCTGACAGCTTGCTCCATCTCGCCCTCGCAAGGCCGGCTTTCACGCCGCCAGTCCTCGAGATAGGCCTTACTGGAACCACGGCCGGCCCGCATGGCCGCACGGTCAATCCCCACAGCGAAGCGCTTCGAAAGCTCCTGTTTGTGGCGTTTCCGGCCCAACTGCCCGATGACCTGGGCCGGGATGTCCCGCCAGTAAATGATGGTCAGTTTTGCCATGCTTCATCCTTTTCCAGCGCCGGCTTGAGCAACAGCGAGAGTGGCTGGTCACCATGGTATTGATAGCAGTACTCCAGCCCCAGGAAATCCGCGTGCTTCATCGCCATCGACTGCAGCTTTTGTGATTCTGTCTGCGCCAGGTACACAACCCGCTTGTAATTACCAAAATACACCGGCATCAGCTGTGGCCGCCGGTCCAGGCCCAGGCCCCTGATGACCAGGCGCTCGAAATGCCGTACCAGGAAATCGGTGAGATAGAAACTCCCTGGCTCAGCATCCGCCAACTCGTGAAACGCCTCGCTTCCGGCATAAAACTCGTAGCAATGCGCACCCGGGATGCGTTCGATGCCATATTCTTCAAGTGCCTTATCCAGCAAACCGCCGGTACCGCAGTCCGCATACGCCACGAATATTTTTTTGAAGTGGCTGCCTTCTGCTTCAATTTTCGCCCGCACCGCAGCAGGGATTTTCTCCGGCGTGTTGTGCAACTCCGCGGGAAGACACTGAAACTCGATGTGATCCCAGCCGTTCATATCCCTGATGCGCACCAGTTCCCTGGCGATCGCGCCACAGGCAATAACGAGAACTGGACGGGGCACGCTTCAGCTGCTCAGGAAACCGCGGCAACCAGTTCCCTGGCTATATCGACCGCGGTGGCTGCATCGCGGCAATAGGCATCGGCGCCAATCGCCTCGCCAAATTCCTCGTTCAGAGGCGCGCCACCCACCAGCACGATGTAGTCATCGCGGATACCCCTTTCCTTCATGGTATCGATCACTACTTTCATATAGGGCATGGTAGTGGTGAGCAAGGCTGACATACCGAGGATATTTGCCCCGTGTTTCTCGATCGCATCGATGTACACATCCGCTTCAACGTTAATGCCGAGATCGATCACCTCGAAGCCGGCCCCTTCCATCATCATGCCGACCAGGTTCTTGCCAATGTCGTGGATGTCACCCTTCACCGTCCCGACCACCATCGTGCCGACGGGCTTGGCGCCGGTTTCGGCAAGGATGGGTTTGAGCAGGGCCATTCCGGCTTTCATCGAGTTCGCGGCCATCAGCACCTCGGGCACAAACAGGATGCCGTCGCGAAAATCGATGCCGACAATGGTCATGCCGCTGACCAGCGCTTCTTCCAGCACCCGCGTGGCCTCCCAGCCGCGGTCCAGCAGAATCTGCGTAGCCTCGGCAATCTCTTCGGCCATGCCGTCATAAAGATCGTCGTGCATCTGCTCAACGAGTTCGTCGTCCGGAAGTTCCGACAGGATGATTTCTTC
>DAOWGA010000014.1 GCA_030637665.1 Lysobacterales bacterium
TCGTAGGAGGCAAACAGCAGACGGCCAACTGTACTATGCTTATCAAAACGGCCATTGACCTGGAGGCGCCCAATGGCGGCAACCCAACCCGAATCCCCGCAAAGCTCCATTCGCCATGTACTCACCATGGTCATTCTTTGCCTGGCCGGCGGGACCATTTTCAACGTGGTTTACGTATTCGAGGTCTACTACCTGCCCTTGCAGCAGGCAATGGAGTTGTCCAAGAGCCAGATCGGCATGCTGCTGGGTGTTGCTGCGGCCTGGCTGCTGATCAGGAACAGGCCGGGGCAAGGGACAAGTGCGCTTTTGAGCTAAGTCATGACGCATGCCGAAAAAACTGTTCAATAAAAACCTTCGGTGCTCGAATGGAGTGGTAGACGGAGGCTCTGATGTTTCTTCGCATCGTATTGTCTGTCACTGTTATGGCCGTTGTTGCCTGCGCGACAAGCGAAAAGGTGCCCCTTTATTACCTATCCGGCTTGAGTGCAGCCGTATTTTCCCCGGACGGCCGCCGGGCCGCCGTCGCGAACTTCAACACCATCTGGATTCTCGACACAGATTCAATGAAGAAGGTCATGTCCTTCTCCGGATATTACCGTTACGGAACGAATAACACCCTGGCTTTCATCGGCAACGACCGGATCGCGTCCACGGGCAGGTACAAGCTGCCGCACAAGCAGGAATTCGAGGCGGCCATCAGGATCTGGAACCTGCAGGATCAGTATTCAGGCGCTGTTGTCATTGAATTGCCGGAACTCGGGCAGTATCCCATTTCCCTGGCGTGGTCGGATGCTACGGGTGCCCTGGCCGCGGGAGGGGAGAATGGCGCGGTGGTTCTGCTGGAACCGGACGGCCACGGGGGCTATGGCAAACGACAATTGCCGGGGCTCGGCGGGCCGGTGCTGGACGTGGTTTTCAGCCGCGATGGCAGCATGCTGGCGGCCGCCGGCGTCCACCCCGAAGTGCCGATCTGGAATACCCAGTCACTGCAGGAAGTGGGCTCTCTGCCCGTTAAGGGCAATGTGTCCGATCTGGATTTGATCGCTGACAAGAGAAGCCTTTTGGTTGCCGGAGACGAGTTGCGGTTGTGGAAATTTTTGACCGAGGAAGAAGTAGGAAACATCGATAATCCCACCCTGGCCGGGGACTACATCACCGTTGCTACGCTCGTGGCCATCTCAACGTTCCTGGTTGCATTCGGTGGAACACCGTACTTTCCGACTGACCCGGCTTGGGGGCAGGATTACGGATTCTGCGCCCGGGTTACCGCCGCCGCACCCTCCGGTGAATATCTGGCGGATGTGCATTCCGGGATTACCAAGGAAAAAATCCGCATCATCGGAATCGCCAGCGGCGAGGTCATTCGCACCCTCAACCCCCGCGGCGGACATACCTGCGGCGTCGCATTCAGCCCCGATGGCACGAAACTGCTCATCGCCAACAGCCGCGTCGCGCGCCTGTACGACACGAGCAGCTGGAAACATGAGGACTTCACCCTGAAGTGATTTCTCCTGACAGCCGGGCCGCGCGTTGAATGGATAATTGGGGTGATAATTGGGGTCAGAGTAAAAACTTACACGACAAGAGGTTAAAGTCCGGCATCAAACTGTGCGCGCTCCCGGTACGCTACCTGAGTGCCAAGAGTATCCCGAAACTGCCCCGCCGGCCTGCCGGTGCATGTCATCCAGCGCGGTAATAACCGGCAAACCTGTTTCGCGTCTGATTCAGATTTCAAGGCATATGCTCACTGGTTGTTCGAAGCCACCTCACGATTTGGAGTGGACGTTCATGCCTGGGTGTTCATGACCAATCATGTACATCTGCTGATGACGCCTTCTTCATCTCAGGCCATTTCGCACACCATGCAGTCCCTGGGCAGGCACTATGTGCGGTACTTCAATTACAGCTACCAACGAACCGGCACACTCTATGAAGGCAGGTTCAGATCGAGCATTGTTCAGAACAGAGGGTACTTACTGGCCTGCCAGCGTTACATCGAACTCAATCCAGTCAGGGCCGGCATGGTAAGTGACCCTGCCGATTACATCTGGTCCAGCTATCGGCCTCACGCATTGGGATGCCGGGTGAAGATGTGGAAACCACACCCGGAATACCTGGCACTGGGCAACACACGCACATCGAGATTGATGGCCTATCAAAGGCTGATTAGCCAGGAACTGGAATCGGACTTGATTACGGAAATACGAAATGCCGCGAACACCGGGCTGGTGCTGGGCAATGAACGGTTCCGGAAGGAAGTTGAACAATTGACAGGCCAACGCCAGCACCACCTAAAGCGCGGCCCCAAGCCCAAAACCAAACCCCTCCCCAAACAAGAGTTTTTACTCTGACCCCATTAATTCTTCTTCCTCAGCAGGTATCGGCACAGATACGTGATCGGCAACATATAGCCAGCTTCCGTCGAAATTTTTGGCCACATCCATGTATCGCCCTTTGAAGACGACTGCTTCACCACCACCTACGGGTACTGCCGTGATGGTAAATAAACCCCATGCTGCTGCCAAGTCGCCGGAAACTTCCAAGTGGTCATCGGAGAGTTCTGCAGCGGTGACAGTGAATGCCTCGAAAAACCCGCCCCAGGAAGCACGTACGGATTCAGGCCCGGTGCCGCTCATACTGTTCATAGCGAA
>DAOWGA010000308.1 GCA_030637665.1 Lysobacterales bacterium
ACAGGCCTTCAGCTGCCACGCAGGGAGCGAGGGCCGGTGCAGCCCACAGAACGCGTCCGAACAGATCAGGGCGTGCCCCCAGAGCTCTCGTCCGCCGTGCCAGCGCCAGATGTGGGTAGGGGTTGCGCGCCTTCGTTTGCGCCCATGGCAGATAATCGTTCTGCAGGTCTGTGAACTCCTGCACCACGAGTTGGCAACCCCCGCCGACATCGTAGGGACCATGCGTGAACAGCCCGTCCCTCTGCTCGCCGTGAAGGATAAACACGTACAACTCCAATGTCGCCGCCAGGCGGCGCAGCCGCTGATGGGCGTCGGGGTCAACCGGGGTAAGCAGGGCATCAAGGCATTCGATGTCATCCCGGGGCAAAATCTGCTGGGTGCCGTCGAGCTGGTCGGGCAGGGGGAGGCCGTCTGATCGATAGGCGCAGCAGACGCGCTGCCAGAAGTCGACCAGGAAGTGGACATCGTCCACTCTTTCACCTGGGAAGGGCTGACCGGGGCTGAGACCGCTGTCCAGTAGTAGTTGCTGGCGTGCGCCGAAGTAAGCACACATCAGGATGGAAAGCTGCAGGTAATAAGGCCGGGAACACAGCCGCCTCATGCGCCGGCCGATTTCCTCCGGCGAGATATGCTTCACCAGGCTGCGGAGTAAATCGGGCGCCCTGTCGTAGAAGCAGTACCAGCCGATCGACGAGCGCCGCGGCACGTCGAACAGCACCGAGCGCAACAATGCCCGATTCTCAGAACGCATGAACGTTTTCTGGCCGTTTCCGAATTGCCTGATGGAGCGGTTCAGTTCATCCAGGGTCGGGCTGCTCATGCGTTGTTTGCCTCTTTATCGCTCAACGGCGAGAACACAGGCCCTTGCGTCGTCGCGATATGTTCCAGCACCAGGGGGCGCTCACTGCCATTGTATAAGTCGTCCAGGTGCCGCTCGACTGAATCGCCAAAGCAGGCACGGATCCGGTGGCCGAACGCTGTGCCGAAACCAAGCTGATCGGCGAAACTCTTGAGCAGGTAGCCGTACAGATCGGCGCCGTACTCGATCCTGTAGCGCTCGTTCCAGTCGATTACCCTGAGGTAGAGTTCCAGCTGCGCGTCCGCGGCGATTTGTGTAATTTTCGGGATTTCATCGGCAGGCAGGGGACGGTAAACGCCGTCTTCAACCACGAAAAGTGCTTCGGCGATGATGGATTGCGCATAATCCCGGGGCTCTGTCGTCAATGTGCCGAACAGCACTATTTTTGAGCGCACGTCACGAAAACGCATCACGCAGGCGATATTGTCATAGGGCAAGCGGACTTGCAGCTGCGCCCAGGGGTAAAAATCCTCCCGCAATCCGACCAGTTCTTTGACCACGAGAGTATCCCCGCCGGCAAGCGGGTAGGGGCCGTGATGACACACGCCGACCCGGGCTTCGCCATGAAGAATGAAGGTATAAAGCTCAAGTGTTGCCACCAAACGGTGGATCTGCCGCCGGAGTTTATCCGGGTCATCGCCTGGCAGGCGGTCATTCAGATCACTGATCGTCTCGGCCGGGAGAAAGGGGACCGTGAAATCCGCCTCGTCAGGTAGCAGGCGGCCGTCGTTGCGGTAACTTCGGGATACACGCGACCAGAATTGCATGACCGGGGCTACCTTGTCGCCATCGTTTACGATTTCCGCGCCTGACAGGCGGGCCTGTTCGCGGCCCACCAGGAAACCCAGTGCCAGGGAGTTCAGGTGGACATAATTCGGGCGGGTGCACAGGCGCTTCATGCCATGGCCGATCTCCTCTTCGCTTGCATGACTCTGGATTTCGGCCAGAAGTTGCGGCAGGTTTTCATAATAGCAATGGCTGCCCAGCACCAGGCGGCCCGGGAGATTAAACATGGGGGAGGTCATCGCAGAGCGCTGCTGGTCGCGGAAGAAGTGCTTCACGCTTTCACCAAAAAGCGCGATGGAGCGATTCACTTCTGCAGCTGTATGTCCCATCTACTCTATTGACGCTTCCATCCGATGAAGCTGATCTGCCTGGCTGGTGAAGGCCCAGTTCATGACGCCATGTCCGCTTTGATTGCCGTGCAGGTACTCGCCGACGCTGAACAGCATGTGGTCGTTTCGATGGGGCCAGCGATGCCCGGTGTCGAGGATACCCTGGGGGCGGCCTGTAAACTCGAAGCTGCGGCCGAGTGCATCTTGTAGCTGCGTGCTGGTGTGGGCTACGGTTTTCCATCGGTGGGGGTGCCAGTCGACCTCCACGGTGGCCTTGTGCAGCAGACTGGGCGTTCCGTCCAGATGGAGATAACCTGACAAAGATTTCCGGCCGTCATCAAAGCGTTGCAAAGCCACGTTGGCGATGCAATCTTCACCAAAAGCGGCCCACATGATGAGGTAACTCTGCCAGTGCTTGCGGCCACCCCAGCCCCACATGCGGTCGCGGAAACCGAGCGCATCAATTGTGAGTTCTTTGTCATCCAGGCAGACAGTTCCGGTATAACGGCCAAGTTGGTCGAAATGATGGCTGCCCAGTTGCGGGTCGGTGCTGGTCTCCAGCCACAGATTCGAGGCCGCCCAGCTAAACGGTGGCTGGACGGCGGTAAACAGGATGTCGGCGTACAATTCCTCTGCATCGTAGCGCAGCCGCCACTGCTGGAGTGGCTCGATCTCTTCGAGTTTCATTGGGCCAAAACACAGGCGCTCCTGCTTCGGTTCCGCAGCTACATTGAAGTCCATTTTTCTGAGCTGGTGTACCCGCCGGCCCTGGTGAAAGACAGCGGCGTTCAGGTCACCGCTGGATGCATTCGGAAAAACACCCTGGTAAGCCTGGAACTGCAACTCAGAAGCAGTATCGTAGAACTCAAAATACCAGCCTTCCCGCCACCAGGGGTCGCTGCCGGCAGCATGCAGGCCATCGTCGCGCGGATCCAGTTCCGGCCACGGATCAGTCATCGGGCTGGGTTACCTGTTCAGAGCCTGCCGCGGATGCCAGGCAAATGTCCCGGAAATCCGGGTCTTGTGGTCTGCAGAAATCGCCCTGCAGCAGCAAACCACAGCCGGGGCAGAAGTATTCCCGGTATTCGATTTCGTCGTCTATGAATAACTTGGGATCGATCGGTGACAGGCCGACGTCCTGGACGTCCGTTACCCGCTTGACGCATCCCGTTTTGTAGTTTTCATCCGCATCCTGTATTCGGGCCCGACATTTCCTGCAGGTATAGAATGCGCCTTCAGCGGACTTTGAAATCACCAGGCCTTCAGACACGCGAATGTCTCCGTGTGTATCGGTCATCGTGTGAATTTCGTGCTTGTGCCCGGAGTCTGTTGAAGTTGAAAGCCTTGCGCTCACCATGCGCTTTCTCAGGGCATCGGTTTTCCCCGAATCGAGCCCGCCATTGCCGTCCAGGCACACTCCATTTCTTTCCATCGCCCATTCGCGGCTGATGTAGGCGTTGTCGATGTCCTGGACGACCCGTAGAGGGTCTCTTTCCAGGGGATCGCCATACCCTGCTGCCGATGTC
>DAOWGA010000049.1 GCA_030637665.1 Lysobacterales bacterium
CAGTGGAAGGAAACCCTGAAACGTCTCATGATCGAAATGCAACTGGAGCCGCGCATCACTGACTGCAGCCAGCAAGCGGACACGGTTACCGGGTCAGACGGCGAACCCGCACTACCCGAAGCGGAAGATATAGTGCCTGAACCCGGCGATGATGCCCTGAGCGATGAACCGGAGCCTGATTCGGACCACAAGCTGGATTCAGCTGAAGATTCTGAGGACCCCGGGACCTCACCGGAAATCGAGGCCGATGATGTCGCCGGCGAGGAACTGCCGCAAGAGGCGGAGCAACTGCCGGATGATGAGAGCCTCGTGGAAATGGTTATTCTGCCGCCTTACGAAGAGGAATCCATGGCAGATGCATCAGCGCAGCCAGCAGCGCCTGAGAGCCCGGTTATTGAACAACAGGGGGTGCCGGCCTGGCTCTGGTTGCTGGCGGCGGTGCTGTTGATCGGGGCCGGCCTGGTGCTGCACCGGATTCGCAACAGCAAGGCTGGCGATTCAACGGTTGAGGCCAAGCATCCAACCGTCCTGGACCCATCGGCGGGCAGTGAAGAGGAAGCTGACCCGGAATACGCTGCACCCGGCCTCGACAGCCATCTGCGCATCAGTGGTCTGTTGACCGACGGCACAGCATTTGAAGCAAGTTGCGAAGTGAGCAGCCATGCCATCAACCTGGTCATCGGCAGGGGCAATGCGGACCTCATCATCGACAGCGCGGCAGTCAGCAGGCGGCACGCGAGTATGAACGGAGCAGATGACTTGCTCACCCTCTCGGACCTGGGTTCGAGCAACGGTACTTCGATAAACGGAGTTCCGTGCCTGGAGGGCGAGACCATGTTCATTCGCCCGGGCGACATGATCTTCCTCGGCAATGCCCGCTTTAGTTACGAAGTTCTGCCGGGTCCCGCAACGGATAGCCAGGCACAGGAATGAGCGCCGTTACACTGGCCCTTGCACCTGGGTCGATCGTCGACAAACTCAGGATTGACCGGGTTCTCGGACAGGGTGCTTTTGGTATCACTTACCTCGTTACCGACGAATTACTTGGACAGTCGTTTGCCCTGAAGGAATTCCTGCCACGCGCCCACGTCCAGCGGGCAGAGGATGGAATGCTGCAGGCAATCAACGAGCAATCCGCAGCCATGCTTGCAGCGGGCCTGGCCCACTTTCTCGAAGAAGGACGCACGGTTGCACCGCTGGACCATCCCAATATTGTTACCGTGTTCAGGTGCTTTGAGGCCAATGGCACGGCCTATCTGCTGATGCCCTACTATCGGGGTGAAGCACTGCACAAGTTGCTCAAACGAAGCGGTACTCTAAGCGCCGAGGAGGCGCTCGCCCTGTCGCTGCCCCTGCTGGATGCACTCGAGTACATCCACCTGAAAGGCGTGATCCACCAGGACATCAAGCCGGCCAACATTTACGTCAAGGAAAACGGCGTTCCAATCCTGCTCGACTTCGGCGCGGCGGGACAAAGGCTGGATGCCGGTCCTTCCACGCGATGGAAACTCGGCAGCGAGGGATACGCGGCAGCGGAACAATCGGATGCCCGCGGCGACATTGGGCCATGGACCGACATTTACGGACTGGCGGCAACGCTTTACCGTTCGATCACAGGGCAGGTCCCGGTTGCAGCAAGCCAGCGCAAGCAAGCCGTTGCCGGAAAAGACCCGGACCCTTTACAGCCACTCAACAGCCTGGTCCCGGCCCGCGAGTATGCCGGCCTGTTCAAAGCCATCAGCCAGGGACTCAGCGTGGAACCGCGATCACGACCGCAGAGCGTGCGTGAATGGCGGTCTGACTTTGGCAGCAGCATAGCCGCCCGTTCCTCTCGCACCACGGATATCCCCACACACATCGAGCGGGAAGGTCGGGAATGGCTGCCTATTATCCTGTTGATCATATTTCTGGTCACGATCACCGGGGCGGCGATCTTCCTGCTCAGCGGCGGTGGAAAAGAAGGTCCTGCACCAGGTGAGGTGGAGACCGTTGAGACGCCACGAGCAGGAGACAGTTTTGAAACTCCTGACTACACATCTCCTGAAGAGACCGCACGCTGGCAGGCTGCGCTCGAAGCTGATACTGCTTTCGCCTACCAGTTGTTCATGCAGGACTATCCCCGGTCAATCCATAATGCACAGGCACAGGCGCGGCTGGATGCGCTGGACGACAAGGCCTGGGAACTGGCTGTAGCGGATGGCTCGAAGTCCGCCATAGAAGCCCACATGGAGAACTTCCCGGACGGCCTGCACCAGGCGGACGCAATGATTCTTCTCAAGGAATTCGAACTCGCAGATGCGCAAGCGAATCGCCAGCGTCTTGAACAGGAGCAGGAGGATGACAGGGCCTGGGCGACTGCCCGCTCCACGCGAACCATTGGCGCGTTGGACGGATACATCAGCAGTTGGCCAGGTGGTCTTCATATCGACGAGGCACACCACCTGCGCAGGCAACTGAGTGATGAAATCAACGACGTGCGGGGCTTCGAGGCGGCCAGGAAACTTAATACAATTGATGCCTACCAGGCATACATAGACGCATTTCCCAACGGCAGCAGCGTGGCGGCCGCGCTGGAGGCAATCGATGACCTGACCTTGCGTCCCGGGAAAACGTTCACGGACTGCCCGGATTGCCCCACCATGGTGGTTGTGCCGGCGGGCTCCTACTGGCAAGGCTCCGAAGAGTCCTCACCATTTGCGCTGAATAAAGAAAAACCCAAAAGAATGGTCACTTTTTCGCAGCCCTTCGCAGTCGGTGTGTTCGAGATCACGATGGCACAGTGGGACCAGTGTGTCACAGCAGGCGGATGCACGGTGCGCCCGCGCGATAACGGCTGGGGGCGGGGCTCCCGACCCGTCATCATGGTCTCGTGGAACGATGCCCAGGAATATGTCACCTGGATCAGCAAGCAGACCGGCCAGTCCTACCGGCTACCCAGTGAGAGTGAATGGGAGTACATTGCCCGAGCCGGCGAGGAAAGCGAGTGGCCGGGCGGGGATCCTGCGCAAGCCTGTGAATTCGGAAATATTGCGGGAAACGAAACCGGGCTGCGCTGGCAGCACGAAGACTGTGGTGATGGCGCCGCCCTGGAAACCCTGCCGGTCGGGTCGCTCAAGCCCAATGCCTTCGGCGTCTATGATGTTATCGGCAATGTAGCCGAGTGGACCCTGGATTGTATGAATCTCTCCTACCTGGATGCCCCGGCGGATGGAGGTGCATGGAGCCGCGGTATCTGCAGCTCGCGGATGACCCGCGGAGGCTCGTGGTTCACCGGGACAAAAGAAATCAGGCTGCCGGCACGCTTCAACCTGAAGGCCGGCGACCGCAACGATTTCACCGGGTTCCGCCTGGTTCGCGCCGTAGAAGATCAATGAGCATGACAGCTCTGGTGGAACTAATGTCACGTATTACCGGTCATCTGGATAACACGAACATCTTTTCCTGCCTCCTGGCGCAGGCCTGAACAGATATGCCCATGAACAGCCGACAGCACATTTTTCTCCTGACCGTGATTCTCTCTCTCAGCATCACCGGTGCTGTACAGGCCCAGGACAACGAGCCCGGAACCGGCGAAAGAGACGAATCCAGCGAACAAGTAGAGGAAAGTGAAGACGCCTATCGGCGCCGGATGGAACTGGAGGGCGCACGGGACCAGGAAACTTTTTCCAATACAAGCTATTCCTCCCAGGCCAAACAACAAAAAATAGACAAACTTCCCAAGGAGTCCCAGAAAAACATCCGGGATCAGATCACGGATGTGATCATCGAGAGCGATGAGTGGGAACCAAGCGATGTGCTGAAAGAATACCCCTACGAAGCGACCGAAGCGGCCCGGAAAGATCCGGAGTTGCGTGAACAGGAAGAAGAGGCCTGGGCGGAGCAGGTTGAAAAATACCACGAACGCGAGGCTGCGGCTTTCGGGGCGACACGACCACCGATGCCCGGCAGTGGCCAGCAGCAGGCCGGCACCGGATCGAATGGTGAAGGTCAGCAACAGGGTGAACAGGGTAGCGGAAATGAAGGGGCCGGTCAGGGTGGCGACCAGGCAAGTGAAGACGGTTCCGGTTCTGCGGGCAGTTATGAGCCGTACCAGTCCCGCAGCCAAAGTGACGATGATGAAATGAGCACAGCGGGCGTATCTGAGAGTGCACTGGACTTTATACGCGGAAAGCAGGGCCAGGCCCCGAACCTCGCGGGTAGCGGCACTGAACAGCAGGACCAGGCCCCCAGCCTCGCGGGTAGCGGCACTGAACAGCAGGACGATTCAGAGGATCAGTCTCCGGATTCCACGGGTGACCAGGAACAGGCTCCGGACGGCAGCCTTCCCATCGAGCAACTGGAACAATTGCAGGGTGTAAGCGCCCAATCATCGCCGGGGCAAGCCGATACGTCCCCGCCGTCCGCGGAAAACCAGCAGGCGCAGGCAGCAGATACTGCAGCCACGGAAACAGCTTCGGCAGAACAGGAACAGACGGCACAGGAAAGCCACGAGGCCCAAGCGGCCCAGGAGGCCCAGCCGGAAAGCGTGGCCCAGGAACAACAGGCCTCACTGGAACTGGATCTCAGCACACCGGGCATCATCGCCATCCGGG
>DAOWGA010000012.1 GCA_030637665.1 Lysobacterales bacterium
CACGAGCCACGCGACCCATGGAGCGGACATCGCTCTCGGAGAAACGAATGCATTTGCCCGAACTTGAAAACAGCATGATGTCCTGTTGACCATCGGTCAGGCGGGCATTGACCAGCTCATCATTCTCAGGCAGGTCGATGGCCCAGATTCCGTTAGCCCGTGGCCGCGAGTATTCGGACAGAGGTGTCTTTTTCACGATACCACTGCGTGTTGCAAAGAATACGAACAAGTCGTCGGGAAATTCCCGTACCGGCAGAACGGCATTGACCCGCTCATCTTTTTCCAGGGGCAACAGGTTAACGATGGGCTTGCCCCGGCTTACGTGGCTGGCTTGCGGCAACTGGTAAACCTTCAGCCAGTGGATCTTCCCCCGGCTGGTGAAACAAAGCACCGTATCGTGCGTGTTGGCGATGAACAACTGGTCGATAAAGTCCTCGTCCTTGACCCGCGTTGCGGATTTGCCGGTGCCGCCACGACGCTGGGCCTGGTAACGGTCGAGCGACTGGTACTTGGCATAGCCTGCGTGAGACAGGGTCACCACCACATCTTCCTCGGTGATCAGGTCTTCCAGGCTCAGGTCTATCCGGTGCTCCAGTATTTCGGTGCGCCGCTCATCACCGTACTGTTCCCGCACTGCCTCGAGTTCCTCCCGAATCACCGCCATCAGGCGGCCCGGGTCGGACAGGATCTGCAGCAGTTCTTTCACACGCTCCAGGATTTCCTCATATTCCCTGGTCAGCTTTTCCTGTTCCAGGCCGGTGAGGCGGTGCAGGCGCATGTTCAGGATTTCCTGAGCCTGTACCGGCGACAACTGGTAGCCGTCGTCCTGCAGACCGTATTCCGCTTCGAGGTTTTCCGGACGTGACGTTTCCGCCCCACCCTGCCCCAGCATGGTCTTGACCACACCCGGATCCCAGCGACGCGCCAACAGACGTTCCCTTGCATCAGCCGGGGTCGGGGAAGCCTTGATCAGCTCGATGACCTCATCAAGGTTCCCTAATGCAACCGTGAGGCCTTCCAGCACATGGGCGCGGTCGCGTGCCTTGCGTAAATCAAAAAGGGTACGGCGTGTGACTACCTCGCGGCGATGCCCGATAAATGCATCGAGAATCTGGCGCAGGTTCAGCAGCTTCGGCTGACCGTCAATCAGAGCGACCATGTTAATACCAAACACGCTCTGCATGGATGTGTGCTTGTACAGGTTGTTCAGCACGACCTCGGGCACTTCTCCGCGGCGCAACTCAAACACCGCCCGCATGCCGTCCTTGTCCGACTCGTCACGCAACTCTGTGATGCCTTCTAACTTCTTTTCTTTGACCAGTTCCGCTACTTTTTCCAGCAACCTGGCCTTGTTCACCTGGTAGGGCAACTCGGTGACGATGATGGACTGCTTGCCGTTCGAATCATTGGTTTCAATATGCGAACGGGCCCGCATGTAAATGCGCCCGCGGCCAGTGTTATAGGCTTCGTGGATGCCCTGAGCGCCATTAATGATTCCGGCAGTAGGTAAATCAGGCCCCGGCAGGTATTCCATGATCCCCAGCACGTCCAGTGAGGGGTCGTCGATCAGCGCTATGGTCGCGTTGATCACTTCGGTGAGGTTGTGCGGTGGTATATTTGTGGCCATACCCACGGCGATTCCGGCCGAACCATTGACCAGCAGGTTGGGCACTCGGGTTGGCATGACCTGCGGCTCCGATTCCGACTCATCGTAGTTCGGAGTGAAGTCAACGGTCTCCTTTTCCAGGTCGGACAGCAACTCGTGTGCGAGCCTGGACATGCGAACTTCGGTGTAGCGCATGGCTGCTGGCGCATCACCGTCCACAGAACCAAAGTTGCCCTGGCCGTCCACCAGCATGTAACGCATGGCGAAAGGCTGGGCCATTCGCACAATCGTGTCGTATACAGCTGTGTCACCGTGCGGGTGATACTTACCGATCACATCACCGACCACCCGGGCGGATTTCTTGTACGGCTTGTTCCAATCGTTACCCAGTACATTCATCGCGTACAGTACGCGGCGATGGACCGGCTTCAACCCGTCCCTGACGTCCGGAAGCGCACGCCCGACAATGACGCTCATGGCATAGTCCAGGTAGGACTGGCGCATCTCGTCTTCGAGGTTTACCTGCAGCACTTCTTTGGCAAGTTCAGCCATATTAGAATTATTCTCCGGAATACAAGGAATCTAATTGTTTTAACAGTCTATTTTTTTGTTATTTTCTTGAGGAAAATCAAGCCATAACATGACCCGAAACCAACTCGGAATTGTACCATAAAATGGCCCGGAAATCGCCTTCGCTTGCACCGTTTTCACAGGGTGGTTCCGGCGCCTGAAAACGTGAAAATTCCAGGCTCGGGCGCGTTGCCCCACGCAAAAGAAACCCGATTCCGTGTTCCAGAAAAAAGGAAAATACCGGCAAAACTGGCCCGGACCTGAAAGCATCAGTATCATTCGCACTCTGACCCTGTAATCAAGGAAACATTGACGATGAAAAAGTTTTTTCAAATGCTGGCGTTTGCACTTCTGGCAAGCAGCCTGTTTGCACACAACCTGCTTGCCCAGGGAAATCCCACGGCAATGCTCCATACCAGCATGGGCGACATTCAGTTGGAGCTTTTCGCTGACAAAGCGCCTGTTTCCGTCGAAAATTTCATCAGTTACGCAAAGAGTGGCTCATACGACGGTACGATCTTTCACCGCGTCATCAGCCATTTCATGATCCAGGGCGGGGGATTTACGCCCGACATGGAAAAGAGGGCCACGCGCGAGCCGATCGTCAATGAAGCAAATAATGGGCTTTCAAATACGCGCGGCACTGTAGCCATGGCACGGACCAACCACCCCCACTCTGCAACAGCCCAGTTCTTTATCAATACGCAGGATAACAACAACCTGGACCATAGCAGTGAGTCCAGCTCAAGGACCTGGGGCTACGCGGTATTTGGCCGCGTCACAGAGGGAATGAACGTGGTTGAAGAGATTCGTTTCGTGGAAACCGGTTCGGCCCCACCCTATAGCGATGTGCCCAAGGTGCCGGTGATTATCGAAAGCGTTGAGATCATCGACGGCTAAGATATTCCCGGATCCCATGTAACCATAAGGCCTCTTTGTGAGCACCCTGTTTATTTCCGACCTCCACCTGGAGGACAGCCAGCCGCGTACCACCGGCTGGCTGCTGGAGTTCCTGGCCGGACCGGCCAGGGAAGCCGAAGCGTTATACATACTGGGAGACCTGTTCGAATACTGGATCGGCGATGATGCCCTTTCCACAACCGCGAGCAAAGTGGCTGAGGCAATCGCAGCGCTGAGTTCAAGCGGTGTGCCCTGCTTTTTTATGCACGGCAACCGTGATTTTCTGCTGGGTGATGCCTTTGCCTCGCAGGCTGGTATGACCTTGTTGCCCGAATCGCTGGTCATCGATCTGCACGGCACACCTACTCTGCTGCTACATGGCGATAGCCTGTGCACGGATGACGTCGAGTACCAGGCTTTTCGTCAGCAATCCCGCAACCCGGCCTGGCAGGCCGCTATCCTGGCGAAGTCAGTTAAGGAACGCTTACAGATGGCACGTGATGCCCGTGACGCCAGCAAGGACCATATGGAAACCGTTTCTACAGAAATCATGGACGTGAACGAATCAACGGTCCGTGACCACTTTCAGGAGCACGGTGTAAGGCGCATGATCCACGGCCATACCCACCGTCCCGCGGTCCACAGGTACGAAACGGAGGACGGAATCGCGGCGGAAAGAATCGTGCTGGCCGACTGGTCCACCGAGGGCAGTTATCTCAGGGTCACGTCGGACCGAGTGGATTCTGTCAGCCCGGCTTCCTGCACACCCTCAAACTGACCCGCCAGGCTAGCCCGCATAATTCACCAGGGATCCGGAATTTGCGCTGTAGCTGGCGAAACAGTTTGGTAAATCATTGGAGATATCATAGCCATAGCTATGATTCGAGAAGGATTTGCCGAAATGTGAAGGCAGATACAGTGCAAAA
>DAOWGA010000205.1 GCA_030637665.1 Lysobacterales bacterium
CGGCACCATGCCGAAGCCTTGTTGTAGGGGCGAGCCATAGCGCCAAATAAGCTTATCGGCCGCATGGCGGCCTCCTACCGGGCAAGCCTGGCGGCCGCATGGCGGCTTCCTACCGGGCCATCCAGTTGCGGATCATCATCCCGAGGCCGGGTCAATAACCCACAGAGCGGCTGCTGATCCGTCCTTCGGCATCGATCACGTAATAGGTGGGAAAAGCCCGAACACCCCAATCGGAAGCTGTTTGTGCGTTCCCCATCAGAACCGGGAGAACTACGCCAGTCTTGTCTATAAAGCCCTGTACCTCGTCGGTATTTTCATAGTCGAGCGCAATCACGGTACCCCAGCCGACGTAATCTTCCTCCACAAGATCCTGCAGATTGCCTATGCTGCTGCGGCAATAGAAACACCAGGGAGCAAAAAAATACACGATACCCGCTTCGCCCCGGATCATGGCGGACTGAATGCCGGAGCCATCGAGTAATGCCAACACGGTCTCGGGGGCCGGCTCGTCTACCTGCAGATTCCTGGTCTGCCAGGCATGAATGATCAGAAATACAGCCAGCAGGGCCAGGGCGTCAATGGCCAGCGAGGGCCAGAAACGGGACCGGATACGTTGCCAGGCTGCCCTGAAACGCCCGGTCTCGCTCACATCGGTTCTCCCCAAAGCAGGTGGTCGAGGGCGCCCTGGTAGCCAAAACGCTCCAGGTCGATCTTTCCTTTCAGAAATACCACGCCCTCCTCTTCCAGCAGTTCTTTCTGGCGCTGGTAGCCGGAACTGTCTTGCGGAAAGGAAATCCTGCCCTGCACGTTGATGACCCGGTGCCAGGGCAGCTTCATACCCCGCGGCGCCCGCCGCATGGCCTGGCTGACCCGGCGTGCTGCCCGGCTCATGCCGGCCAGGCGCGCCACCTCGCCATAGGTCAGCACATGCCCCCTGGGTATGCCGTCAACAACCTGCCACACAGCCTTTACCCAGCTATCAAAATCGGAGGTTTTGGTGAATGGTCCCTGTTCTGTGCTGCTCACGAGATGATTCTATGGAATTAAAGTGTATTCTTACATTTTACCTCAGGCGAGAAACGATCAACATGACCACCCAAGCTGATACCCGGTTGAATAGACTACCCGAGCGCGGCAGCCAGAATTTTGAACTGGCTTGTTCCATTATCGACGAGGCCCGGATTTGCCACGTCGGTTTCACCCTCAAGGGTCAGACCTACGTGATTCCGATGGCCCTGGGGCGGAAAGGAAACCAGCTCTTGCTGCACGGTTCAGTTGTTAGCCGCTTAATCCGGAACCTGGCCGGCGGCGTGCCTTGTTGCGTGACCGTCACCCACCTGGATGGCCTGGTTCTGGCCCGCTCCGCTTTCCATTCATCGATGAATTACCGTTCCGTGATGGTGTTCGGAACGGCCAGGCTGGTAAACGATCCCGAAGAAAAACAACGGGGCCTGGACGCCCTGGTGGAACACCTGGTGCCGGGCAGAATGTCTGAATTGCGGGATTCGACTCGCAAGGAACTGAATGCTACTTCACTGCTTTCCCTACCCATAGAAACCTTCAGCGTCAAGAGTCGTAATGGACCGCCGAGTGATGCTGCAACTGACATCAGCGCCGCGGTCTGGGCCGGCATCATTCCCCTGGAGTTGAAAGCTGGCGATCCCGAAGACGCGCCGGATATGGTTGAGAAGATCCCACTCCCCGATTACCTGAAATGATTGCCTTGCTCCAGCAAGGCATCTGCAAGCTGTTCCGCGGCCTCCAGCTGCGGATAATGTCCGATACTTTCGAGCGTTAATAAATTTGCCCGTGGGTTTGCCCTGCACAGTTTTTCCGCAATGGCATAGACAGCTATGGGATCCTGCTTACCCCAAATCACTTTGAAAGGTATGTCCACTCGATGCAATGGCCCGGTCCAGCGGTCGCCCATGCGTGTTCGTTCCCTCATGTAGCCGGCGATCTTGTGCAGGGTGCGCCGGCCCTGGTTGTTCAACATCAAGGCCCATTGAGAGCGATAGTGCATTTCGTCGAATTGCTGCGGGTGGGCATACACCAGCGGATACTGCCGGCGAAAGATCTGCCAGCTGCTGAATCGGGCGGTCAACGATCCGATCAGCGGTGTACGCAGCAGGCGCTGGGTCAACAGGGGCTGATGCAGGTCCATGTAGATGCCACCGTTCAGCAAGGCCAGGGATTTCAGTTCGAAGGGATAGTCACCCTGCTCCCGCCGGTACAGCAATTCGCAGGCAACGCTGTTTCCCATGTCATGCGCCAGCAATTCGAATTCCCCGATATTCAGAAATTTCATCAGGGCCTCGGCCGCATCCAGCTGGCGCGTGAGGGAATAATTTCTCCCGGGTGACTTAGCGGAAAGCCCATAGCCCGGGAAATCGAAGACCAGGACACGGTAACGATTTTTGAGCAGGGGAAGCAGCAAATGCCAGTCCCAGCTGCTGGTGGGAAAACCATGGAAACAGACCAGCCAGGGCAGTTCGCTGCTGCTCTTGTTACTGATACGGTAGAACAGCTCCACATCATCAACACGGCAAAAATGACCGCCGGCCAGCCAGGATTGAATGGGGCCGGTCAGCTCGTTCACGAGTTTTTTCCATCCTTGCCTGATGCTTCTTGTGAAGCTTTCAATATACCTCGTAAGATATTGATTTCATTTTGATCTGGTCTTGCACGATTAAACAATCGACGGAGGCGCATCATCAGCTTCCTGGGTTGCCTGGGATTAAGAAAGCGGATATCGAGTAAGGTCTGTTCCAGGTGCTCGAACAAACCTTCCATTTGGCTGTCATCCACCGGCTCCCAGTCCAGCGGCGGCATTGATACACCGGCTCCGCCCATAGCTGCCACCCGTAACTCGTAAGCGATGATCTGCACAGCCTGGGCCAGGTTCAGTGATGAATAGGCGGGGTTGGAGGGTATATTCACCAGGTACTGGCAGCGCTGCATTTCCTCGTTGATCAGGCCATAGCGTTCACGGCCAAACAGGATGGCGACATCGTGAGAGTCTACTTCCTGCAATGCCTGCTCCGAGGCCCGCCTGGCATCCAGCATGGGCATGGGCAGGCTACGCAGGCGGGCGCTGGTGCCCAGCACCAGGGAACACCCGGCCAGCGCTGATTCCAGCGAATCATGGACCAGCGCCGTTTGCAGTAAATCATCCGCACCGGAGGCCATCGCCGTCGCCTCGGCGTTGGGAAAAATTTTAGGCGTCACCAGATGGAGAGACGACAGGCCCATGACTTTCATGGCC
>DAOWGA010000203.1 GCA_030637665.1 Lysobacterales bacterium
CCCATCACCGCGACACCAGCCGCGGAACCGATCGACAGCATGGAGCCGCCGACTCCGGCAGTCAACGTCACCAGCAGCCATTGGCCTTGTGACATTTCCGGGTTCATCTCCAGCACGGCGAACATCACGGGGATATTGTCCACAATGGCCGAGGCGAAACCGACGATGATGTTGGCCGTGGTCGGACCCATACCCTCGTACATCAATTCCGAGCCAACCGCCAGGTAACCGAAGGCGCCAAGGCCGCCGACGCACATAATCACGCCGTAGAAAAACATCAGCGTGTCCCACTCAGCCTTCTGAAGATTTTGATAGATATCGAAAATCTGCCGGTTGCTCTCGCGGTCACCCTCATGCACGGCTTCAACCCCCAGCGCCGAGCCCTCGACTTCGGCCAGTTCATGCCCCCCGGCAATCCTGACGTCGCGCCGCCGCAGGTAATAGCCAAACAGCTTGAGGAAGCCCAGACCGGTCATCATGCCGACCACGGGAGGCAGGTGCAGCTGGTTGTGCATGGTCACAGCCATGGCGATGGTGAAGATGAAGAGACCGACCACCACCCAGGCTCCATGCTGAAGTTCCGCCTGATCCGTTACCGGCTCCGGCTGCTCTTTGGGAACCGCGAAACTGAGGATGGCGGCGGTCACCACCCAGTTCACCACCGAGGGAATGAACAGTGCAAAAAACTCCTGGAAATGAACCACGCCTTTTTGCCACACCATCAGTGTGGTGATGTCGCCGAAGGGGCTGAAGGCGCCGCCGGCGTTGGCCGCCACCACGATATTGACGCAGGCAATCGCTATGAACTTCTTGTTACTGCCGCCCACGGCGACCGCCACAGCGGCCATCAGCAATGCGGTTGTCAGATTATCCGCAACCGGCGACATCAGGAACGCCAGCCCGCCGGTAATCCAGAAAATCTTGCGCAGTGAAAAGCCCTGCGTCACCAGCCACACCCGCAGCACGTCGAATACGCCACGCTCTTCCATCGTGTTGATGAAGGTCATCGCAGCCAGCAGGAACAGGAACAATTCGACGAATTCCAGCAAATCCCCACGGATTTCGATGTGCGCCCGATCGACATCACCGGCCTGAATGAACGCAACCGCCACCAACACCCAGATCAGGCCTGCAGCCACGATCACCGGCTTGGATTTCCTCATATCCAGGACTTCTTCCCCGATGACCAGCGCATAGGCAGCAACAAAAATCACCAGCGAAAGGATACCGGCCCAATGGCCGGTGAGATCCATCATTTCCAGTGCCGCTTCGGTGGAAGCAAACGCGAACAAGGGTATCAAAAGCACGAAAAGACTGAGGCCAATGGCCCGCAGCATGAGACCGGAATTGTGCACGTAACTCATGGTTGATTGGTCCCTGGTCAGTGGAAAATTCCGACTAGTGTTGATTTTGCAGGCTACGAGGTCAAGTGAATCCGGCGATTCGGTCAATAGTCCAGAAGGCCGCCAGCGAACCGATGGCGTAGACCGGCACCCGCCAGGCCCATTGCGGCCAACTCATCCGCTTGAGGGCCGCCCATACCAGCAATACGGCGGCGATGAACATCAACTGCCCCGCTTCCACGCCCAGGTTGAAGAACAGCAGAGCCAGTGGAATAGCGTGTTCGGGCAGGCCGATTTCGGTCAGCGCGCCGGCAAAACCGAATCCATGCAGAAGGCCGAAAGTGAACGCGACCAGCCACGGCCAGCGCCGCGTGATACCCGGTTTTCCCTGCTTCCAGTGCACGATTTCCATCGCAACAAACAAAATGCTGAGCGCGATCACCGCCTCGACCGGCTTTTGCGGCATATGCACCCAGCCCATCGTGGCGGCCGCCAGTGTCACACTATGCGCCAGGGTAAACGAGGTGATGGTCCATACCAGCTTGCGGGTATTGGGCACCAGCAACAGCAGGGCCAGCACAAACAACAGGTGGTCGATGCCGAGCAGGATGTGCTCTACGCCCAGGGCCAGGTAAGTGGAGGCGACCTCGCCCCAGCTTTCGGTCGCGGTCACGGTGAACGAATTGTCGGAGGGCTTAAGGCGGGCAACCTGGGTGGTGCCGTCCAGCCGTTCGAAACGGGCCAGCGCATCGGTCATCATCCGTTCGAGGCCGCTGATGACCACCTCACTGCCAACCAGTCCGCCCGGGCAGGACCAGGTGCCCTGCTCGACGAATGTTGCACCGTCTTTCCAGTTCAGGATGTCGCCCTGCACTTTGCATTGCTGCGGCATCTCCAGGTAGATGCCCAGGCGCATTTCGCCTTTGGCCGGTACGCGCCACATGGTCTGGAAGGTTTCTTCTGCGGTTTGCTGGATGCGCAGGTAAGCCGGGCGCACTTCGTGTGCCGAGGCGGGCCATGCCCACGTCAGCAGCAGGAGCAGCAAGGCAAATATCAGGGCGAAAGGCCTCACTCCGCACTGTCCTCGACCAGGGACTCGATCTCAATCTCATAGTTTTCCGCCAGGCGATCGTACAATTCGTCGGTTGTACTGCGGCGGCGCTGTTCCAGCCACTCGATTTTTACCCGCTCACGGATTTCGTCCAGTTCCGGATCACGCGCCGGAGTGAACTTTTCGATGATCACGAGGTGGAGCCCATAGCCGGAACGGACGGGGCCGGTCCATTCACCCTGCTCCAGTTTCACCAGGCTATCGGCAAACTGCTGGCCAAAATGGCGGCTGATTTCACCGGCGCGGGCAGCCTCGAATTCCGCGGGCAGCGGCAGTGAATCGCCAAGTTCCCTCCAGTCAGCGTCCATATTATTGTCCGGGTCGCTACGCAGGCGATCAAGCAAAGCAAGGGCAAATTCATCGGCCCCGGCACCCCTTTTGTCCAGGCTGATATAGATCTGCCG
>DAOWGA010000040.1 GCA_030637665.1 Lysobacterales bacterium
ACACTGCCGATTTGTGCATGCGGGCCAAACCTTCCCAAGCGAACAGAAACCTCCTTGCCAGACTTGGGATCCGTTCCGAGGACACGGGTCAGCTTGGCCTCCTGGCGGCTGACGGTTTCCTCCTTGTCCTTGATCCTTCTGATGAAGGGCTTCCAGAACTGCATCAATGGCGGGATCCAGTGCATCTCACCCCGGGAAATTTCATCCAGTGTATCTTCCATCCGGGCGGTGAATTCATAATCCACGTAGGGCTCGAAATGCTGTTCGAGAAACCGCGCGACGACACGCCCGGTATCGGTCGGAATGAAGCGCCTGCGATCCATTTCCACGTACTTGCGGCGCACCAGCGTCTGAATGATGCTGGCGTAGGTCGAAGGACGCCCTATGCCATAATCTTCCAGTGCCTTGACCAGGCTGGCTTCGGAGAATCGCGGTGGTGGTTCTGTAAAATGCTGTTCCGCCCTGATTTCCGCCAGCTTCACCACGTCCCCTTCTTTCATGTCCGGCAGACGGTTTTCTTTTTCTTCCTGGCCCTGTGGCTGCGATACCTCGTAGGCGCGCAGGAAGCCCGGAAATGCGATGACCGATCCATTCGCCCTGAAAGCGGCGTCGGAATCACAATCAAACTCCACCTGTACGGTATCCACCAGGGCCGGCATCATCTGGGACGCCATGGCCCGTTTCCAAATCAGCTCATAGAGCCGGAGTTGATCCTCGGACAATTTCGCCTTGACCTGGTCGGGCGTCAGCGCAGCCGATGTGGGGCGGATCGCCTCGTGAGCTTCCTGGGCGTTCTTGGCCTTGGTTTTATATAAATTAGGCTTTCCGGGCAGGTACTCCCGGCCGAAGCGCGCCTTGATTTGGGTCCTCATGTCTGCCAGGGCATCGTCGGACAGGTGAACCGAGTCAGTTCTCATGTACGAGATCAAGCCCTGGCTGACACCGTTTATTTCAACGCCCTCATACAGGCCTTGTGCCGTGCGCATGGTTCTCTGAGCTGAAAACCGCAGGTTGCGTGCGGCATCCTGTTGCAGTGTGGATGTAATGAATGGTGGAGCCGGGCGTCGCTGGCGCTGCTTGCGGTTAACCCGGTTTACCTGAAGCTTTCCAGCTGCCGCCCTGGCCAGGCGCTCCCTTACCCGGTGGGCGTGCTCCGCAGTGGTGATGTCGAACTGCTTCAGCCGCTCATTCTTCAGTCGCACCAACCGCGACTCGAACGGATTGCCTTGGTGGCTCATATCCGCCTCGATGGTCCAGTATTCCTGCGCGATGAAGCTTTCAATTTCCCGCTCGCGCTCGACAATCATGCGCAAAGCCGGACTTTGCACGCGGCCAGCCGAGAGGCCGGTCTGGATTTTTTTCCACAGCAGCGGCGAGAGGTTGAAACCCACCAGGTGGTCCAACGCCCTGCGGGCTTGCTGGGCGTTGACCAGGTCCATTGAAAGCTCGCGTGGATTATCCACCGCTTCCTTGATGGCCTTTTCGGTAATTTCAGAAAATTCCACCCGGTAGAACGGAATTTTTTCAGTAAGCCCCTCTTCTCGCAGAATTTCATGGATATGCCATGAAATGGCCTCACCCTCGCGATCAAGATCAGTGGCCAGATAAACTGATTCAGCTTTTCGCGCGGCCTTGATGATGCTCTTTACATGCTTTTCGCTGCCCTCATTCAATTCGTAGGTCATTGCGAAATCATTGTCCGGGTCGACCGCACCGTCTCTGGAAGGCAGGTCCCTGACGTGGCCATACGAAGCCAGCACCTGGAAGTCGGATCCCAGGTACCTGTTGATGGTGGTCGCCTTGGCGGGTGATTCTACGATCAGCAGTTTAATGGTGAATTCCTCACAAATAGCGAGCCATGTCGCTGTTCTAATCAGGGGTGATAACGGAGCGCCTCTTTTTATTAATGGCGGTACTCTTGCGCCGTGTCAAACATGAGGTCTTCCATCCAGGCGTAGTTGGCTTCCTGACCAGGCTGATTGAACAACACCATCAACACTACCCATTTGATGTCTTCAAGCGTAATTTCATCGCTTTCCAGGGCCAGCAGGCGGTCAAGCACCAGTTCCCGGCGTTGCGGGTCCAGGATGCCGACATTTGACAGGTACATTAAAAAGTCCCGGCAAGAAGTATCGAGCCGGTTTAATTCTGAATCCACAAAGATCCGGATCGGCTGATCCGTCTGCATTTTGAACTCAGGCTGGTAGCGTTGCTCCGCCAGGCCATCAAGCCAATCGAACGCCTTGTCGATTTCGCCATTGCTGAATCCGGCTTCGTGCAGGTTTTCTTCCATGGATGCACGATCGGGTTCTTCATCGGGTTCATCGTAAAAATAATTCTCGAACAGGTACATCAGCACGTCGAGTACATTTTCCTTCATTATTGACCTCATTATTTTTTTCGGCTCCAGGCACCACCCGGGTGGGCCTCGACCTTTCCTCTCAGCTCCAGCATTAAAATCATGGCTGACACAGCCCTTGCCGTCAATCCACTTTGCTCAATTATCGAGTCCATTGGCTTTGGATCGAAGCCCAGGCAAGACCACAACTGACGATATTCAGGATCCTGCTCCACTTGGGGTTCCTCAGCGGAAAACTCAAGTTGCCCCTGATCCGCCGGTTGCTTCAGCTGTTTCTTCAATTCTCCTGCCAATTGACCGGCCAGCGGGGCCAATTCTTCCATGATCTGGGCGACATTTTCCACCAGCCGTGCGCCATCCCGGATCAGGCGATGACAACCCTTGGACATCGGATTATGAATTGAGCCTGGCAGTGCGAAGACATCCCGGCCCTGGTTTCCCGCCATACGCGCCGTGATCAGGGTGCCACTGTTCAGCCCGGCTTCGATGACCAGCACACCAAGGCTGAGACCGGAGATGATCCGGTTTCTGGATGGGAAGTGGGAAGGTTTCGCGGACGTTCCCAGAGGAAATTCCGATACCAGTGCGCCCCGCTGCCGAATTCTTGCAGCCAGCCCGCGACTGCTGGCCGGATAAACCCGATCGAGACCCGTGCCGGTGACCGCAACGGTAAGCGCACCGGCATCCAGCGCAGCAACATGCGCACAGGAGTCAATACCGCTGGCCATGCCGCTGGTGATGGTCAGGCCTTGCCGGGATAATTCAGCAGAAAAGTCGAGAGCGTTGTCGCGGCCGCCCGCTGTGGGGTTCCTGCTGCCGATGACCGCAATTTGCGGCTGCCACAGTACGTTGGGGTCTCCTGCGACGAAAAGCGCGGCAGGAGGCGAGGGAATGTCTCTCAGCAGGGCCGGGTAGAGATCACTGTCCCAGGTCAGCAGGTGATGGTCAGGCTCTTCCAGCCATTTGCTGTCCTGATCAAGCAAGGCCGTATCAGGATTCCTGATGGCGCTGATGGTGTCCTCATCCAGGCCAGCCTGTTTCAGCGCCGGCTGACCGGACGAAACAGTCCTGTTGATTCCGCCCAGCTTGTCCACAAGCTGGATGAGGCGCGCGCCCCCCAAATGGGGAGCGCGCAGTGCAATTAGCCAGTTTCTCTGTTTCGTAGCAGCAATCCCCCTGGAAGTGCTGCATGCAGAGAACTGCCCGCAGCTGCTTACATTCGTTCGTCAGGATGGCGCAGGCTGTCGTATGCCTCGACTACCCGCTTACCACTCAAGACCATTCCGTAGCTGATGTCGTCAAAGGTCCTGAAAACCATCACGAGACCGTCATAGACATCAGGCAGTCGCACGTCGGAAGCTTTCGCGAAGCTGCCCCAACGGTAGCCAGTGCGGTCCTTCACATCCAAACCCTGGCGGAACGCGGAGAAAACGTGGCCATTTTGCAGGCCTTGTCTGGTCCCGCCGTTGATGGCGACAATCTGGTAGATGCCGACACCTGACTTCTGGCCTGATGTAGCGAGAACCCGCAATCCATCAGGAATACTGTCCATCGCACTCGGGTAAAAGACTTTGTCATACCCCATGTCGCTTACTGGCAGTATATAGTCTCCAGGCTGCACTGACCTAAGATCCTGGAGGATATCCATGACGGAAATCTCCCCGGCCTGTGTCACGCGCACACGGCTGATTTCGAGCATTTCGTAGCCAATCGGGTTTTTCGCCTTGCGGTGCCAGGGAGGCGTAGGATCATGAATGTGGTCATTGTGATCCCAAACATTCTCAATCCTCACCCACTCCCGTTTGTCAGGAGGATTAACACGCCTGGTTTCCGGCGGCTTCCCAAAAGAGTCGTAGATGCTCGTCAGGCGCGCCACCACGAACTCTTCTCCAGCCCTGGCATTGAGGCCCCTGGCGTAAGTCGTATCGGTGTGAGATGCGTTCAAACGATCTTCGTTGTTCGCCACGATATAGGGCAGTCCCTCAAATTCGCTGGGCGAAAGCACCCGGATATCACGAATGAAGGGCTTAATCCTGTCGAATGGGACAGCTTTGATCGCATCATCAACGACGCGAATAGCCGGACTGAGCTTGACCGGGCCACCTCTGCGCAGTCGCAGTTGCGGAACACCGTCAATATACACCAGCGAAATAACGTCCCCGGGATAGATCAAGTGTGGGTTATCGATTTGCGGATTGGCATGCCAGATTGCGGGCCATTGCCAGGGTTTATCCAGGAATCGCCCTGATATATCCCAAAGCGTATCGCCTCTTATGACGGTATACTCATCGGGATGATCGGAGCGGACAGACACGTCCTGTGCCATAACTACGCCAGTCAGCATTGCAGCAAAGGCGAGGTAAATGAGTCTTCTGATCACGTTCCTTCCTCTCTAGTAGGCATCCAGCCATCTTGTCAGATGCGGTCAGTTTATACTCTGGTAAACAGGGTTCACCATTGGCTATCATAATAAATACTGAAACAAACTTCACCTAAATTATTTTTTGCGACTGTAAATATATGTCCAGATTGGAAATTCTTGAGTATCCCGACACCCGTTTAAGGACCGTAGCACAGCCTGTCAAGGCATTTGACCCTGAATTGGGTCAATTGATTGATGACATGATTGAAACCATGTATGCAGCGGTCGGGATCGGGCTGGCGGCAACCCAGGTCAATGTCCACCGGCAGATCCTGGTTCTCGATGTGAGCGAAATGCAGGACCAGCCCCGCATCTACATCAACCCGCAGATTCTTGAAAGCGAGGGCAGCGAGACCTGTGAAGAGGGTTGCCTGTCCGTTCCCGGAATATATGCAGAAGTCAGTCGTGCCG
>DAOWGA010000339.1 GCA_030637665.1 Lysobacterales bacterium
GAAAAAGATCCGGCACCCTGGATGACTTCGACCTTGCGCTGCCGGGCCATGCCCGCCAGGCCGGTAGTGAGCCTGCCGACGACTTTCTCTTTGAAGCCACGCAGCTTGTCGATATCAATAAAAGGTTCACCGAAACTGACGCCGTGCTGTTCCATCGCGGAAGCTTCTTCTATCACCCTGGCAGTATGCAAAAGCGCCTTGGACGGGATGCAGCCCACGTTCAGGCAAACCCCACCCAGGGCGGCGTAACGCTCGATCAGTACAACCCGCTGTCCCAGGTCCGCCGCACGGAATGCCGCGGTGTATCCCCCCGGGCCAGCCCCGAGCACCAGCACATCATAGTCAAACTCACTCATAACATTGCCCCCATCCCTAAAGCGTCAAGCGCCTCAGATCTTCCAGCCGGCTGGCCAGGAAACGGGTAAAACGTGCGGCAACTGCGCCGTCTATAACCCGGTGGTCGTAGGACAGGGATAGTGGCAACATCAAGCGGGGCTTGAATTCATTCCCGTCCCAGACCGGCATCATGCGCGAGCGTGAAACACCGAGAATGGCAACCTCGGGGGCGTTGATGATCGGCGTGAACCCGGTTCCCCCGATCCCACCGAGGCTGGAAATGGAAATGCACCCACCCTGGATGTCTGTGGGCTGCAGTTTTTTCTCCCGGGCCCTGCCACTGATTTCAGCCAGCTCAGCCCCGAGTTCCATGATGCCTTTGCGTTCGCAATCCCTGAGCACCGGAACGACCAGGCCGTCCGGCGTATCAACTGCAATCCCGACGTTGAAGTATTTCTTCAGGATCAGTGTTTCGCCATCGGTGTCGAGCGAAGCATTGAAGGTCGGGAATTTTTTCAGCGCCGCCACCATGGCCTTGATCAGGAACACCAGCGGCGTGAGTTTGAAACCCTGGGCGATCGCTTCATCGGCATTGGCAAGCCTGAAGGCCTCCATGTCGGTGATATCTGCCTCATCAAACTGGGTGACGTGCGGGATTCCAACCCAGTTCCGGTGCAGGTGGCTGGCAGAAATATTCTGGATCCGGGTTAGTGGTTTTTTCTCAATCTCGCCATAGCGGCTGAAATCAAAATCCGGCAACGACGGGAAATCCAGCTTGAGCCCGCCAATGGCCGGGGCGCCCGTTCCAACGGCTCCACTGATGACGGATTTCACGAACTCCGAAACGTCTTCGCGGGTGATGCGGCCCTTACTGGCGCTACCGCTCACACGTGCAAGATCGACTCCGAGTTCGCGGGCGAATTTCCGGATGGCCGGACTGGCGTAAGGCACTTTACCCGGATCGACGGCCGCAACGCCGCTCGTGCGTTCCACCGGGGGCTGGCTCCTTTCGGGATCTGTCGGCTCCGAAGGTTTTTCGACTTCGGTTTCACGCTCCGACTCAGGCGCTGGCAGTTCGGACTCAGATTGCTCGCTGCCGGAAGCTTCAGCGGATTCTTCAGCATCTGACACTTCGAGAATGGCGACCACGTCACCTTCTGAAACCGTATCGTCCAGCTTGAGCTTCATTTCCTTGATAAGGCCAGCCGCTGGCGAGGGTACTTCCATCGTGGCCTTGTCGCTTTCCAGTGTGACCAGCCCGTCCTCGGCATTTACCTCGTCGCCCGCAGCCACCAGCACCTCGATCACCGGGATATCACTGAAATCCCCGATATCGGGTACTTTGATTTCGATCGTGTTACTCAAGATTTCACCTTTTATACCAGCACCGGGTTAATCTTGTCCGGGTCAATTCCCAGGCTGCTCCTTGCCGCCAGCAATTCACTCATATTGATCAATTCCCGGCGATACAATGCATACAAGGCAGCATATGCAATATTGAATCGATCCACTTCAAAAAAGCCCCGCAGTTGTTCGCGCGTGTCCGACCGCCCAAAACTATCCGTTCCCAGTACGATGTAGTCTGCCTCGAACAGGAAGCCACGAATCTGATCGGCAAATGCCCGGACGTAATCTGTCGCGGCAATCACGGGTCCCGCACGATCACGCAAACAATCAGTGACCCAGGGAATTCGCGGCTCCTTTTCCGGGTTGAGGCGGTTCCAGCGGGCACACTCCACCCCGTCACGCCGCAACTGCGTGAAGCTGGTTGTGCTCCATATATCTGCAACCACGCCGTAGTCCTGCTCCAGTATATTGGCCGCGGCTATCACTTCGCGCAGTATCGCGCCCGAGCCGAGCAACTGGACTTTTTTAGGTCCTTCCGGACCTTCATGAAACAGGTACATGCCATTGCGGATACCTTCTTCGGCCCCCTCAGGCATGTCCGGATGCGTGTAGTTTTCGTTCTCGACAGTGATGTAGTAATAGACATCTTCCCCTTCCTGGAACATACGGCGCATGCCATCTTGCAGAATGACGGCTAACTCGTAGGAAAAGGTCGGGTCGTAGGAGACACAATTCGGCACCATCGCTGACATGATGTGGCTGTTGCCGTCCTCGTGCTGCAGGCCCTCTCCGTTCAATGTGGTTCGACCGGCCGTTCCTCCAATCAGGAACCCCCGCGCCCGCATGTCACCGGCTGCCCAGGCCAGGTCGCCCACCCGCTGGAAGCCGAACATGGAATA
>DAOWGA010000083.1 GCA_030637665.1 Lysobacterales bacterium
GGTGCATCATGGAAACGGCCCGCGCAGCGATCGCCGGAGTCTGTTCAGCCGGTTTTGCCAGTACCACATTGCCTGCGGCCAGGGCGGCACTGACCTGGCCGGTAAAAATGGCCAGCGGAAAATTCCAGGGGCTGATGCAGGCAAAGACACCCCTGCCATGCATGCTCAGTGCATTGTGCTCACCCGTCGGGCCCGGGAGCACCAGGGGATCAGCAAAGTGCTCCCTGGCTTGATTCGAATAATATCTTAGAAAATCAATGGCTTCTCTGATTTCAGAAACTGAATCGTGAACGGTTTTTCCGGCTTCCCTTGCGCACAAAGCCATCAACTCGGGCAGGTTTTCCTCCATCAGGTCTGCCGTTCTTTCCAGCATGGAGGCCCGCTCAACCGCAGGTGTCCGGTCCCAGTCGACCGCGAACGCACGCGCATCACTGATCGCCTGGTCAAGCTCAGCGGAGCTGGTTTCCCTGATCTGCCCGATCGTGTCAGGCAAGCTGGCGGGATTGACGTTGTGCAGAGTTTTTCCGTCTTTTTGCAGCCCGCTGGCCAGAATGGGAATCACATCCCAGGTGGCGCGGGCGAAGGGCTGCATGGCTTTTGCCAATTCCGACAGTTCGGATTCGTTCGCCAGGTTGACACCGCGAGAGTTCAGCCGTGCGGCGCCGTAAAGATGACGGGGCAAGGGTATCGCGGGGTGTGGTACAGGAACGGTCACGGCCACTTTCTCAACCGGATCTTCCGCGACCACCCCGACCGGCAATGCCTCGTCCACAATGCGGTTGACAAACGATGTATTGGCGCCGTTCTCAAGCAAGCGGCGCACGAGGTAGGGAAGCAAGTCTTCATGGCTGCCAACCGGGGCATAAACCCGGCACTCATGCCGGAAACCCTCCCCTGACATGACCTCACCGTACAGGTCTTCACCCATACCGTGCAGGCGCTGGAATTCGTAGTCCAGCCGGTCACCGGCCAGTTCGGTGATGATCGCGATCGTGTGTGCGTTGTGGCTTGCGAACTGAGGGTAGAAAGCCTGCCGGTTGTTAAGGACTTTTCTGGAACAGGCGATGAAAGAAACGTCCGTGTTCGCTTTACGCGTGAACACCGGGTAGCCCTGGTAGCCCTCTACCTGCGCATGCTTGATTTCCGCATCCCAGTAGGCGCCTTTGACCAGGCGGACAGGGATTCGCTGACCGGTACGACGCGCCAGATCGGCCAGCAAATCTATCAGCGCAGGCGCTCTTTTCTGGTAGGTCTGTAAGGCCAGCCCCAGGCCATTCCAGCCCGTCAGGCTCGGATCCTGTAAAACCTGGCTGAAAACGTCAACGCTCAGCATTAAGCGATCAGCTTCCTCGGTATCTATAGTGAGGGCTATCTGGTTGGCCATGGCCAATTGGGCCAACTCGAGTACTCGCGGAACGACTTCCAACACGATTTGGTCGTGATGGCTGTATTCAAATCTTGGGTGAAGCGCTGATAGTTTCACCGAGATACTCGCTGCGGCAAAAATATTTTCAGAATGGTCGCGGGCTCCGATCGCGTTTATTGCGCAGCGGTAGGATTCCACGTAGCGGCTCGCGTCATCGGCGGTCAGGGCAGCTTCACCAAGCATGTCAAAAGAATGCCGGTAAATGCGGTTTTTCTTCTGCCGGGAGCGATCCAGCGCCTCTTCGATAGTCCGGCCCATCACGAACTGGTGACCCATTATTCGCATCGCCTGGCGTATCGCCGTGCGAACCATGGGTTCACCGCTCCGATTGACCAGCCGCTTCAGCGCTGTTTTGAAATTTCCCTGGGTACTTTTGGACAGGGCAACGAGTTTCCCGGTCAACATCAGGCCCCAGGTCGAAGCATTGACAAACAAGGAAGAGCTCTTGCCCAGGTGAGCTTCCCAGTCAGCATCACCGAGTTTGTCGGCAATCAGCTTTTCCGCGGTATCGTCATCGGGAATTCGTAATAAGGCTTCAGCCAGGCACATCAATACGACCCCCTCCTCAGAAGACAGATCATATTCCTGCATGAAGGCCTCGATAACGCCTTGCTCGGCTCTTCTGGCCCGGACTGCACTGACCAGGGCGCGGGCACGATCATTGACGCGCTCCGTTGCTGCCGGGTCCAGGCGCGCAGCCGCAAGCAGCTCCTGCACCAGGCTGGTCTCATCCGTGAGGTAATTCCGGTCAATGGATTCTCTCAGGGAATCCGGAATTACGGGGGCTGATTTCAGAAAATCAAAGACCTGACGGTCGCTCAATTTGAATCTCCTTGGGCTGATCTGGTTCCCGGCAGGGAAATCCGGCCCGAACCACAAACCGGATGCTTGTAGCCATGCCGCAAGTGTACTCTCCGGACGTGTACATGGAAATACAGTGGCAATATATCTTGCCCGCAGCTTGGCATGCCGGATACAATTCGCCGTTTGGGCGCATAAATCTCTGAGGCATGAAATCCCGATGAAGAAACAAAATACTTTCATTGTTGCCGCAGCGGTGACCGCAGCGATGATTGCTGCCTTCTGGTTACTGCTGGTAGCACCCGGGTATACCGGAAATGAAATCAACATGACGCGTGGTGTGACGGACCAGTCCGAAATCAACTACCAACTGCACATGATCGTTCTCTGGATCTGCGTGGTAATTGGCGTCATCGTGTTCAGTGCCATGTTCGTCTCGATCGTGCTGCATCGCAAATCCAAAGATCACGAAGCGGCCCAGTTTACACACAGCACCAAAGCGGAAATCATCTGGACCATCATCCCGGTACTGATTCTCATCGTAATGGCGGTTCCAGCCACCACGGCGTTGATCCATATGGAAGTGGCGCCGGAAACCGAGATGACGGTGAAAATTACGGGCTTCCAATGGCGCTGGAAGTATGAATATGTGGAAGACGGGATTCAGTTCATATCCTCACTGGATGCCGAATCCAATGCTGCTCGACGTCTTGCATCCGGTGCGGAGCCAGCCGCCGTTGACAATTACCTGCTGGAAGTGGACAAGCCACTGGTTCTGCCGGCAGAAACCAAGATCAAATTCCTGATTACCGCCGATGATGTTATCCATTCATGGTGGGTTCCGGCCCTCGGCTGGAAGCGGGACGCGGTACCGGGTTTTATTAATGAAGCCTGGACCGAAATCAGGGAACCGGGAATCTATCGCGGCCAGTGTGCTGAGCTTTGCGGCAAGGACCACGGCTTCATGCCCATCGTGCTCAAAGTGCTGCCCAAAGCGGAATTCGATCAGTGGGTGCGACAGCAAAAACGCCTGATGGCCCATGAAGAAGCAGAGGTCGAGCGCCTGTGGAGCCGCGAGGAACTGATGGATCTGGGCAAAAGCGTCTATACCGCGCAGTGCGCCACCTGCCATCAGGGCGATGGGCAGGGGCTGGCGCCCGCCTTTCCGCCTCTTGCCGGCAGCACGGTCACCCGGGGACCGGTGAGCGAGCACATCGACCTGGTCCTGAATGGAAGGGAAGGAACAGCGATGCAGGCCTGGGGCAACATGCTATCGGATGCAGACATTGCCGCCGCGCTGACCTATACGCGCAACGCTTTTGGAAATGATATGGGAGATGTGGTTCAGCCACAGATGATCGCCCGTATCAAGAACGGATAAATGAATCAGGAAATGACCAGATGAGTATTGCAAGCACTCCCGACATGACACACAGCACAGATCAAGCCGGAGATCATGCCCACAATCATGATGATCACCACGATCACAAACCCAGTGGGATCCTGAATCGGTGGCTGTTCACGACTAACCACAAAGACATTGGCACCCTTTACCTGGCTTTCTCACTGCTGATGTTTTTCATCGGCGGCGCAATGGCCATGGTGATTCGCGCCGAACTGTTTATGCCGGGCCTGCAACTGGTTGAACCGGAGTTTTTCAACCAAATGACCACCATGCATGCCTTGATCATGGTATTCGGCGCTGTCATGCCTGCCTGGGTCGGTTTCGCCAACTGGATGATTCCGATGATGATCGGCGCCCCCGATATGGCCTTGCCCAGATTGAACAACTGGAGCTTCTGGATCCTGCCATTTGCCTTTACCATGCTTTTGAGCACGCTGTTCATGGATTCAGGTGGCCCCGCAGCCGGCTGGACCTTGTATCCGCCACTGAGTCTGCAGGGTGGGCAGAGTTTTGCCTTTGTGGTTTTTGCTGTGCACATGATGGGCATTTCTTCCATCATGGGATCGATCAACATCATTGCGACCATCCTGAATATGCGGGCCCCTGGAATGGTCCTGTTGCGTATGCCCCTGTTTGTATGGACCTGGTTGATTACCGCCTTCCTGCTGATCGCCGTCATGCCGGTGCTTGCCGGCGCCGTCACGATGTTGCTGACAGATCACTTCTTCGGCACCAGTTTCTTCAACGCTGCCGGCGGCGGCGACCCGGTCATGTTCCAGCACATCTTCTGGTTCTTCGGACACCCCGAGGTATACATCATGATCCTGCCGGCTTTCGGTGTGGTTTCTGAAATTATCCCGACCTTTGCGCGCAAGCCGCTGTTTGGTTATTCAGCCATGGTTTACGCCACGGCCAGCATCGCATTCCTGTCCTTTATTGTGTGGGCGCATCACATGTTCACGGTTGGCATGCCCCTGACCGGCGAACTGTTTTTCATGTACGCCACGATGCTGATTGCGGTGCCAACAGGGGTCAAGGTATTCAATTGGGTGAGTACCATGTGGAAGGGTTCAATGACCTTTGAAACGCCTATGCTGTTCGCCATTGGATTTGTTGTGCTATTCACCATCGGCGGCCTGTCCGGACTGATGCTCGCGATCGCATCGGTTGACCTGCAATATCACGATACCTATTTTGTAGTCGCACATTTCCATTACGTGCTGGTACCGGGCTCAGTATTCGCGCTGATGGCCGGCACCTATTACTGGCTGCCCAAGTGGACCGGGCATATGTATTCCGAGAAATGGGGCAAGATCCATTTCTGGCTGTCTGCGATCTCAGTCAACATCCTGTTTTTTCCGCAGCACTACCTCGGCCTGGCGGGAATGCCGCGGAGAATTCCTGATTATTCGACGCAGTTTGCCGACTTCAACATGATATCTTCGATCGGAGGTTTTCTTTTTGGATCTTCACAGCTGATATTCCTCGGTGTCATCATCCACTGTGTTTACAAGAGCCGCCAGAAAGCATCCGGGCAGGCCTGGGAAGGAGCCAGGGGCCTGGAATGGATTCTGTCGTCTCCGCCACCCTACCACTCATTCAACACGCCGCCGGTGATCGATTCATCTACCCTGGCGCACGTTGATGAGGCGCATTGATCCGGGCAATGGAAGCAATGAATCAGGGCGACATGAGAAATCAGCGCAACCGGGCCGTGAAGACAGCCTGGCTGCTGGCTGCGATTGCGGCCCTGATCTTCATCGCTTTCATCCTTTCCGGTGTTCTGGGTTCGTGAAATGAGTAACGGCAACCAGGGGCAAAGCACCACACCACACCGCAAACTGGTAAGGAAACTCGTATTGCTGGCGGTCGGCATGTTCGGCTTCGGCTTTGCAATGTGGCCCCTGTATGGCGTGTTCTGCGATTTGACCGGCCTCGGAGGGCGCGGTGTAAAGGTAGTGGAAAACGCCGGATTGCTTGAGAAATCCGACCGGAAAGTCAAGATCAGGTTTGACGCCACGGTCAATTCCGGCCTGCCCTGGGTGTTCCAGGCAAAAGAGAAGTCGGCCACGGTTTCCCTGGGTGAAATGAACGAGGCAATTTACCTGGCAATGAACCCGAACGAAAATGCCATGGCTGGCCAGGCGATTTATAACGTCACACCACCGGAGGCCAGTCTGTATTTCGTCAAGACCGAATGTTTTTGCTTTACCCAGCAGATATTGCAGGGAAATGAAAGCAGGGAAATGCCAGTTTATTACTTTATCCAACCGGACTTGCCCGAACGCATTAAAGAAATTACTTTGTCCTACACTTTTTTCCGGAGCGAGAATGCTGATGCTGTCGCGCTGTCTACGGGAGTGAATTCGATTCCGGACACCACACTGGACGGCATCCAGAAGTAACGAGGCTAAGAGATGGCACATCAAGCGGACAATTCTTATTACATACCACACGGCACCAAGTGGCCCATTATTGGTTCACTGGGCTTGATAACCATGCTGTCCAGTGCTGCATTCTGGGTTAACGACTCGGAAATTGCGCCGTGGACCTTTGTGGCAGGCGTATTGATCCTGATCTTCATGTTATTCGGCTGGTTTGGTGAGGTTATCCGGGAAAGCGAGAGCGGCATGTACAACGCCCAGGTGGATACATCCTTCCGCATGGGCATGATGTGGTTCATTTTTTCGGAGGTCATGTTCTTTGCCGTTTTCTTCGGCGCCCTGTTCTATGCGAGAATGTTTGCCGTACCCTGGCTTGGCGGTGAAGGCACAGGCGCCTTCACCAACGAACTGCTGTGGCAGGGTTATGAAGGCGTCTGGCCCACTGCAGGTCCGGATGACCTGGGTGGCCAGTTCCAGACCATCCCGGCTTTCGGCGTGCCTTTCATCAACACCCTGATTCTACTCAGCTCCGGATTGACCGTCACCCTGGCGCACCATGCGCTAAGAAATAACGATCGCACGAAACTCGTGATCTGGCTGATTGCCACGGTTGTGCTCGGATTCTCCTTTGTTTACCTGCAAATTGAGGAATACAAGGAAGCGTATCAGCACCTCGGGCTTACGCTGGGTTCCGGCATCTATGGCTCGACTTTCTTTATGCTGACAGGGTTTCATGGAATGCACGTGACGCTGGGCGCCATCATGTTGACGGTCATAGCGATCCGCAGCATGCGGGGCCATTTCAAATCTGACAGCCATTTCGGTTTCGAGGCCGTGGCATGGTACTGGCACTTTGTGGATGTGGTTTGGCTGGGTCTGTTTATTTTCGTGTACGTTTATTGAATGCACGACGCGTAGGCGCCGGTCCGACCCTCAATCCCCGCTTGTTTGCTCAACCGGGGGAATACGAACCGGGCCGCTTTTGGGTTCAATCCAGCCAAGTTGGTAGGCAACCCAGAGAAACACGAACAGAACGATGGAAAGTCCGATTCTCCAGGTTAAACGACGGACTGTCCGCTCACCTTCACCCTTGTCCTTCACCAGGAAAATCAGGGAAGATGCAAGGCTGTACAAAATGGTGAGTAAAAACACAATAGTCAGCATCTTGATGAGCATGTCGATCCCTCCTGAAATTGGTGGAAGCCGTATTATATCCCTTTGGCCTACCCCTTAGACAATGCAATTCAAACCATCATTGGGGCTAACAACTACGCTTCTTGTCATCAGCATGCTGTTTGCCCGGCTGGGCTTTTGGCAACTCGATCGCCAGCTAGAAAAGCAGCAACTGTTTGATCAGTTCGAAAATGCGCCCTTGATGCCAATCGAGCAGGCCCTGAATCGAACAGAGGGCTTTTCGCGAGTGGAGGCATATGGCCACTATGATGAACAGCGTCATGTTCTCCTCGATAACAAGATCCTGAAAGGCCGGGTTGGCGTGCATGTACTGACGCCGTTTATTCTTACAAATGGCAGCACGGTACTGGTTAATCGCGGCTGGTTGCCTTTGCCGCCAGATCGCCGCACACTTCCCCCGGTTTATACAGACCCGGCCGGCCGGCTTATCGCCGGATTAATGAAAAAACCAGCGACAGGCGGCCACAGGCTTGGTGACCCGGATGTGCTGGTCCATGACAGGTGGCCGCAACTTGTCACTTATCTCGATTTCGATTCTGTAAGTTCTGCTCTTGAAGTCCCGCTTGAACCCTGGTTACTGCATCTTGACCGTGATGACCCCACGGGTTTTGCCGGCAGGCAGTGGAAAGCGGCTGTCATGGAACCCCGGGTACACCGGGCCTACGCATTACAATGGTTTTCCCTGATGCTGGCGACGATCATCATCTGGTTGACTCTTGGCATGCGCCGGGGCCAACAAAAAAGGAATTCACAAAATTAATTCCAGAAAATGAATTATTCAATTTCCCCCAGGCTCACACTGTTGATCATAGCGGCCATGTTCCTTCTGCCGCTCATGCTGGCGTGGTTGATGTACAGCGGCACCCTGAGTTTTGAACCGGGGTCGGGCAGAAACCTGGGCACACTGATAAAACCACCGGTGCTCATTGACTGGCATGACGTGAATCGCGTGAAGCAACAGAAGGACACACAGCCGGCGTTGACTACCGCTGCCGATGAACTACTCGAGCATTGGGTGATTCTCTACCCGGTTCCGGCAATTTGTGATGCGGCCTGCCAGCAACGAGTGTCCTCCCTGCGGCAAATTCACCGCGCAACCGGCCGTCACCAATCTCGCGTTCGCCTCGCGCTTCTGCTGGATGATACGAGTCCCGACGAAACGGCAAAGACACTCCAGGCCATATATGAAAAATTCACGCTGATCGGGGACCCTTCCGCCAGTCTGAGCAAGGCATTGGCTGCGATCCCGGCTGGCACGCCAGGGATGTCAGCTACAAAGGGCGACATCTACCTGATCGACCCGCTAGGGAATATAATGATGTATTACGCAGCCGATGCTGATCCTAACCACATCAGGAAAGACCTGAAACGGCTGTTGACCTGGTCGAAACTGGACGAACAACAATGAATTCTGGTTTGCATCGATTGGCGGTAGTAGCAGCAATAATCGCATTTTGCGTCATTGTTCTCGGCGCTTACGTGCGCCTCTCGCACGCGGGTCTTGGCTGCCCCGACTGGCCCGGTTGCTATGGCCAGCTGACCTGGCCAGAAGCCACGCAGGAAGTGCTGGATGCCAATCAGAACTTTCCCGAAAGGCCCGTGGAAAGTGACAAAGCCTGGAAAGAAATGGTTCATCGCTACCTGGCGGGCACATTGGTTCTGCTGGTTCTGGCGATTAATTTCCTGGCCTGGAAGCCGGATAATCGTCAGCGTAAGTTTCACTTGCTCGCAGCTGCTTTGCTTGCACTAATCCTGTTTCAGGCCGCTCTTGGCATGTGGACGGTCACACTCAAGTTATGGCCCATCGTGGTGATGAGCCACCTGCTCGGCGGCCTGGCCACGTTTGGCATACTGTTGTGGTTTGCTTACCGCAGCAGCAACACCGGCGAATACACACACGGCCCGACCCTGTGGCAAATGCGGCCATTGATCCTGATTGGCCTGGTTGTGCTGGTCATACAACTGGCCCTTGGTGGCTGGACCAGTTCCAATTATTCTGCACTGGCCTGTCCCGATTTTCCTACCTGCCAGGGACAGTGGTGGCCCCAGGCTGACTTCAGCGAAGGATTTATTTTATGGCGGGAAATCGGCGTTGACTATGAAGGCGGCGTACTCGACCTGCCTTCCCGGATCGCCATCCAGATGGCCCATAGAATGGGCGCGCTGATCACACTCTTCGTGCTGGGATTGCTCGTTTTCCGCCTTGTTCGGGAGCCGGTGACCCAACGCAGCGGTATTGTGTTGGGTGTTTTACTTGTGACACAGGTGATGCTTGGTATTTTGAATATCCTGCTCTATCTGCCGCTGCCCAATGCAGTGGCACACAACGCAGGGGGTGCGCTACTGGTTGCCTCGATGATCTGGCTGTTGCATCGTTCAAGCTCCCGGCCCGCATGATCTGATGACTTCCCGGGCTGGAAGGTATTTTGAGCTGTGTAAGCCGAGGGTCGTTTATCTGATCGTATTCACTGCGGTTGTCGGCATGTTCCTGGCAGTTCCGGGCTGGCCACCGCTCAATGCCCTGATCGCCGGTACGCTGGGTATCGGTCTCGCTGCTTCCTCAGCTGCTGCAATCAACCATCTGCTGGACCAGAGAATTGACGCAGTCATGGCTCGAACCCGCGATCGGCCCTTACCCTCCGGACAACTGGGAACGAAGCAAGTGCTCTCCTTCGCACTCATTCTGTGCGTGATATCCATGACAATGCTGCTGATCTGGGTGAACTCGCTCACTGCAGTGCTGACCTTTTTGTCCCTGATTGGCTATGCCATTATTTACACGGTCTGGCTAAAGCGGGCTACTCCACAGAACATAGTCATCGGTGGCGCAGCCGGTGCAGCACCGCCGGTATTGGGCTGGACCGCCGTAACGGGCACCGTTGACCCCAATGCGCTGATTCTTTTTCTGATCATCTATGTTTGGACACCACCACATTTCTGGGCCCTGGCTATCCATCGCCGGCATGACTATGCTGCCGCGGATATCCCCATGCTTCCGGTAACCCATGGCGTTCGTTTCACCCGCTGGCAAATCCTTTTTTACACCATTTTACTGGTCATCGTCAGCACTTTGCCTTTCCTTACCGGCATGAGCGGCTTGCTTTATATGGCCGGTGTTACCGTATTGAATATCGGCTTCCTGTGGTATGCGCTGCGCCTGCTCGGCGAGCATGACGAAGGCTTGCCGATGCAGACCTTTGCTTATTCAGTGATCTACCTGATGGTGCTGTTCGTTTTCCTGCTGGCGGACCACTACTTTCTGATGATCATCTCCTGAGCGGATACTGAAACCAGCAAATATGAATAGAATCCCTGCCCTGCCGGAGCAAATTTGAAATGAAATACAACAGGCCCCCACAAATTGAAGACTCACCGCTTTCACCGCTGGAAGATCACGGTGAATTCCTCATGCGGCACATAGGGCCACGTGACGAACAGATTCAGGTCATGCTGCAGACTATCGGCGCCTCATCACTGGATGAAATGATCCGCACGACATTACCACCTTCCATTCAGAGTGATGAACCGCTTGACCTGCCAAACGCCCGTAATGAAACTGAGACCATTGAGCGGCTGCGTGAAATGGCTGCGCTGAACCGCGTACAGCACAGCATGATCGGCATGGGCTACCACGACACCAAGCTACCGGCTGTGATCCAGAGAAACGTGCTGGAAAATCCGGGTTGGTACACGGCTTATACACCCTACCAGGCTGAAATTTCCCAGGGCCGGCTGGAAGCCCTGTTGAACTACCAGCACATGGTCTGCGACCTGACTGGCATGCCCATCGCCAACGCCTCACTACTGGATGAAGCCACGGCGGCGGCGGAAGCCATGACCATGCTCCAGAGAATCAACAAAAAATCCAAATCCCGCCGCTTCCTGATTGACGAAAACACCCTGCCCCAAACACGTGACGTGGTCGAAAACCGGGCGCGATATTTTGGTATCGAAGTGGTGACAGCCAATTCATTTGAGGCCATTGGCGACGGCGAATATTTCGGATTACTTTTGCAATACCCCGGCGTCAACGGCGAAGTTCATGACTACCGGGAAGTGATTGCCCGGGCCCATGAGAAAGGCGCGCTGGTGGCCGTGGCTGCTGACCTGATGAGCCTGGTGCTGTTGACTCCACCGGGTGAAATGGATGCAGATATCGTACTTGGATCCGCTCAGCGTTTCGGTGTTCCCATGGGTTATGGCGGGCCGCATGCTGCATTTTTTGCTACCCGTGAAGCGTATAAACGCTCCATCCCGGGCCGCATCATCGGCGTTTCACAGGACAGCAAGGGCCGGCCGGCCCTGCGCATGGCCCTGCAGACCCGTGAGCAGCATATCCGGCGTGACAAGGCAACCAGCAACATATGCACGGCCCAGGCCCTGCTGGCTGTGATCAGCGGTCTGTACGCTGTCTGGCACGGTCGTGAAAGACTGAAAAAAATTGCGCAAAGAATACACCGCCTTACCGGCCTCGCCGCACACGGTCTCGAAACGATTGGGTACAAGGCCCGGTCTGACAGTTGGTTCGACACGCTGTGCTTTGATCTTGGCGCCGGGGAAGCCGAGGCCATCTACCAAAGGGCGCTGGACTCCGGCATCAACTTGCGGCGTGATGGTGAAACCATCCTGGGCTTGAGCGTCAATGAGAAAACAACGAAGGATCACATTGCCTTGCTGCTACAGGCCTTCGCCGGTACCAGTTCCATACCATCCGTTCTCGAAATTGACCAGACCCTGGGCGCCAACTGGTCGGCAATTCCCGATTCATTGAGACGTGAAAGTGATTTCCTGCAACACCCGGTGTTCTACAAGTACCACTCGGAAACCGAAATGCTGCGTTACCTCAAGCGGCTGGAGAACAAGGACCTGTCCCTGGCGCATGCAATGATCTCGCTCGGTTCATGCACGATGAAATTGAACGCGACCACCGAGATGATTCCAATCACCTGGCCGGAATTCAGCGATATCCATCCTTTCGCGCCGCCCGACCAGGCACGGGGTTACCAGCAACTGCTGCTTGAGCTGGAGGAAATGCTGCTTGCCTGCACCGGCTACGACGCTGTGTCGCTGCAGCCCAATGCCGGTTCGCAAGGTGAGTATGCCGGCTTGCTGGCGATCAAGTCCTACCACGAGTCACGCGGCGAAACAGAACGCAACATCTGCCTGATCCCTTCTTCCGCTCACGGTACCAATCCGGCCAGCGCAGCCATGGCCGGGATGAAGATCATCGTTGTGAACTGCGATGAGCAGGGTAATGTCGACCTGGAAGATCTTCATAAAAAGGCCACGGAATACAGCGATAGCCTGTCCGCCCTGATGATCACCTATCCTTCAACACACGGGGTATTCGAGGAGGATATCACTGAAATCTGCGACATCATTCATGAACATGGCGGACAGGTTTACCTGGACGGCGCCAATCTCAACGCCCTGGTGGGCTGTGCCGCACCGGGCAAGTTCGGTGCAGATGTGTCCCACCTGAACCTGCACAAGACCTTTTGTATCCCGCATGGCGGCGGCGGGCCCGGCGTTGGACCGATTTGCGTCGGCCAGCACCTGGCGCCGTTCCTGCCGGGCCATTCCGTCACTAAAATGGAAGGCGCGTTCGGGAACAACCGCGCCATCTCGGCAGCACCCTGGGGCAGCGCCGGTATCTTGCCCATATCCTGGGCGTACATCGCCATGATGGGAAGGGATGGTATGAAGAAAGCCACGCAGGTAGCCATTCTCAACGCCAATTACATTGCAACGCGCCTGTCCGGAGCTTTTCCCGTGCTGTACACGGGTCGCAATGGGCGGGTCGCGCACGAGTGTATTATCGACCTGAGGCCTTTCAAGGAATCCTGTGGCATTAGCGAAGAAGACGTGGCGAAGCGACTGATCGACTATGGTTTCCACTCGCCGACCATGTCGTTCCCGGTACCCGGTACGCTGATGATCGAGCCAACCGAGAGTGAGTCAATGGCTGAAATCGACCGGTTTTGCGAAGCCATGCTGTCCATACGCGAGGAAATTCGTGCTGTGGAACATGGCGAAATCGATGCTGAAGATAATCCACTCAGGAATGCACCGCACACCATTGAGGACCTGACCATTAACTGGAAGCATGCCTACAGCCGCCAGTCAGCTGCCTATCCCGTCAAGGGGTTGCGGCTGGACAAATTCTGGTCCCCGGTCAGCCGTGTGGATAATGTCTACGGTGACCGCAACCTGATCTGCACCTGTCTCCCGCCCGAAGCCTGGGATATGCCCACTGAAGAGCTGGAAGCCTGAGCCAGGGCTCTTCAAGGTCATGTTCACGTCTTACACTATGTATTCCCTTGCAGGATCACGACGGTTATAGCGGGAAGACATCACACGCCCATAGGCACCCGTATTGGCGATCAGAATGATGTCACCCTCCTCGCTTCGCGGCAGGAAACGGCTCTCGCCGAGCACATCTCCTGATTCGCAGATGGGCCCGACCACACGGTAGTGCCATTCCGCCGGCTCGTTTAGCCTGCTCAAATTAACGATGTCATGGTAGGCCCCGTATAAAGCTGGCCGGATCAATGAATTCATACCGGTGCTCACACCCAGGTAATGATAGTGACCCTTGGTCTTCAATTGGGTCACGCGTGACAGTAAAACGCCGCTTTCCGCCACCAGGTAGCGACCCGGCTCCAGCCACAATTCAAGTTCGTGGTCTGCCAGGGTTTCAGCCAGCAATTGGTCAAACCGTTCCAGATCGAAGCCGGCCTGTCCCCTGCGGTAGGGCACACCCAGCCCACCACCCAGGTCAAGAACCCGTACTTCCGGAAATCCGGGCAGGACTTCCAGAAATCGCTGTAGCTGTTCGCGCCAGACATCGGTATTGCTGACGCCGCTGCCGGTGTGCGCATGCAGGCCGACAACCCGGGTTCCGTGCTGATCCATTGACTGTTTCAGTACCGGCAGATGCTCCAGTGCAATACCAAACTTGGAGTCAGCACCCGATGTAATGACCTTCTTGTGATGCCCATAGCCGGCATCGAGGTCCAGGCGCAGAAAAATATCGCGCCCAGCGAAGACCTCCGGCCACTGGTGCAATGCCCAGGAGTTATCGACGGTCAGTCCTACACCCGCTTCCAACGCAGACTCATATTCGTGGCGTGGCGCAAAATTCGGTGTGAACAGGATGTCCGCGGGTCGAACACCAGGCACAGTGGACAGCACATAGCTCACTTCTTCCATGGACACACACTCGAAGCCCAGGCCCTCACCTGCCAGTGCGTTGAGCAGTTCTGCGTGATCATTGGCCTTCACCGAGTAAAGGACACGGCTCACAGAGTCGAGTTTCTGCAGACGCCTCGCGGCCTTGCGCGCAGTGTCCAGATCGTAGACAAAGGCCGACTCGCGTTCGCTCATCAACTGCTTCAGTTGATCTTCCTTGTTCTTCCACCAGGGCTCGGTCAGATCATCTGACGGCTGCAGCCGTGTCAGTTCGGTCCAGCTTGGCCCAAATTCCGGCCTGTTTTCCGCCTGCGATGCGATCAGCAGCTGGTGTAACTTTCGCACCAGACTGACCGCGTGCTCCGAATCTACCACCAGGGTCAGATTCAGGTCATTCGCCGACTGGGTCACCATGTGCACATGCCGGTCCTGGAACACATCCAGGGCAGCTGACAACCGTCCGAGAATGGTCCGAATGGAATTGCCTACCAGGCTGATGGAAATGCAGCCGGAATGAATCTTCACTTTACACAGGCTGGCAAGGTCATCGAGGAAAGCTGACATGCGTAATTCGTCGGAATGGGCCGGTACCTGAGGGTCAAGACTGACAGTCACTGTCGACTCAGAAGTTGAAATCAGGTCAACTGAATAACCATGACGCTTGAATACCGCGAAAGCGTCTGCCAGAAATCCAACCAGGCGCCAAGTAGCTCGCAGCTGATTCCTTGCTATTTTGTTTTTGTTTGTGCTGACCACGCCCTTGACCTGTGCTTCCTCCCTCACGGTGCGTGCACCGATGCGTGTTCCGGGCTCGGAAGGCCGGTTCGAATCCTTGATAAAAATAGGAATCTGGTGGCGCCGTGCCGGCTGAATGCTCGGCGGATGCAGCACCTTTGCGCCCATGGATGCCAGCTCCTGCGCTTCGCTGTAGCTGAGCCGGTTCAGCAAGCGCGATTCGGGAACTACGCGTGGATCAGCGCTGAATATTCCAGGTACATCCGTCCAAATTTCCAGCGATTTTGCCTCCAGGCAGGCTGCCAGGTAAGCCGCTGAAGTATCTGAACCTCCCCGGCCCAGCAGGCAGGTTTCTCCGGCGGGACCAGAAGCAATGAATCCCTGCGTGATGTGCAGGCTCCCCTCAGCAGCCAGCCGCTGTTCCAGGGCCGGTTCCGTGTCGTCGCTGCATCGAGCAGCCAGCACATCCATTCCTGCCTCAGCCGTGGTTTTCAGCAGACTCCTGGCATCCTGCCAGACGGCTTCGAGTTGCGCCGCGGCCAGGGCATCCATGCCGATAGAACTGGAAAGCAACTCACCGTGGGCCAGAAGGAGAGCGCGGTCCGCGGGTTTGAGTGCCGATCCACTTGAGTTGGCGAGATGAAGCAGGCTGTTCCAGTGCCCGGTGAACAAGGACGATGGGGCCAGGCCGAGTGAAGAAAGTAAATCCCGATGTTTTGCTTCCAGCTCAAGCAGGATTTCATCCCGTTCCTGCTTTTTGCCACCTTCCGCCAGCCGGGTCAGCAGGTTGGTCACCCCGGACAGGGCGGAGACCACGATCATTACCCGCTTTCCATCCGCCAGCTTAAGCCGTGCCTGCGCGCAGATTGTGGACCAGCAATCAACTGAACTGACGCTGGTTCCACCGAATTTCATCACGACCCAGCTACGGCCGGTTTGCTCACTCACTATTCTCTCCTTCTGAACCCATTCGTGGCGTACAAAGCAAAACGGCCTCCGCTTGGGAGGCCGTTTGTATTTCTTTAGCTCAATGCGGAATCAGGCAGTAATTGATGCCCTCATCTTTCGCAGTGCATTTGCTTCCAGCTGCCGGATACGCTCCGCGGAAATACCATAGCGGTTCGCCAGTTCCTGCAGCGTCATCTTGGTGTCCTGCAGCCAGCGACTGCGAATGATGTCCTGGCTGCGCTCGTCCAGTTCATCCAGGCCTGCGTACAGCAAGTTATTGTTGTACGACGTTAAATCTTCTGATTCATTCTCCGTCTGAGGGTCCCTGGATTTGCTTTCCAGGAATGCTACCGGAGCAATGTATGGCGATTCATCGTCAGCATTGGGCGGCAAGTCGAAACCAACGTCCTGGCCAGATAGCCGCGATTCCATTTCGAGCACGACTTCTGGTTTCACGCCCAGGTCTTTTGCCACCGCAAGGACTTCAGCATGACTGAGCCAGCCAAGGCGCTTCTTCGACTTCCTGAGGTTGAAAAACAATTTGCGCTGAGCCTTGGTGGTCGCCACCTTGACGATGCGCCAGTTGCGCAGAATGAACTCATGCATTTCCGCACGAATCCAGTGCACCGCAAACGAGACCAGGCGCACGCCATGGTCCGGGTCAAAACGCTTGACTGCCTTCATCAGGCCGATGTTGCCTTCCTGGATCAGGTCGCCGAGCGCCAACCCGTAACCGGTGTAACCCTTGGCCACGTGAACGACAAAACGCAGGTGCGCAAGTACCATCCTGCGGGCCGCTTCGAGATCGTCGGCATCACGGAACTGACGCGACAGTTCCTGCTCAACTTCCAGCGTCAATACGGGAATTTTGTTGACTTCCTGAATATAGGCGTCAAGGCTTCCCGTTCCCGCAGGAACCAGCAAATGACTTGGTGATAATTTATTGCTCATTAATCCTCCTGGGCAGCGGGCAAGTCTAGCATATTTCATGCATTTAAAGCCAGAACAACCCCCCTGCGGGGTTTGCCTGGAAGCATCCTCGTCCACACCACCATAATTATCTCAACTGTGAATTTAGACACAGCATGATCCTATAGGTTCCGAGCAAATTAAATACAATAAAATCAGTAAGATATCATGTATTAAATTAAACTAATATACTTTAGCTTCGGCCGGGCAATCCACCCACTCTCAACTGGCGCAGATAGCGTTCCACAGAAACCCAGGCGCCACACAAACCGAGAGCTCCGCCTGCCAGCAGTACGAACACGACCCGAAGCCCCCCCAAACCGTCCAATTCGAAGCTTTTCCCGTATGCATTCAACAACTGCTCCAGGGGTCTGTTCAGGTAAAAAATAGAGACGCTCAACAACACCAGGGCCAGCAGGGCGCCAAGCAGTCCATACCAGAACCCGGTGTACAGGAAAGGCTGGCGGATGAAACTATCGTCAGCGCCGATCAGGCTGAGCACTTGAATTTCCTCGGCCCGGTTGCCGACATCGAGGCGAATCGTGTTGGCAACCACCACCACGACCGCCAGTGAAAACATCACGGAGAGGACTGTCACAAGTGCATCGCCGAGTCCAATCAGCCCCGACAAGCGCCGCATCCATTTGTGGTCCACTTGCACAATGTCAACGGCCTCTTGCTCTTCGATCCATGCAGCAAGCACAGTGACCCGGGCGCCGAGTTCCTCACTGTCTGCGGCTTGCGGCGTCACGAGCAATGTCCAGGGGAGCGGGTTCTCTTCGAACAGATCAAGCGCCTGTCCGAAACCCGAAACTTTGCGGAACTCTTCCATTCCCTGGTCCGGGGAAATCATTACGGCGCTTGCGTCCAGCCGCTGGTTCACTTTCCGCGCGAATTCCACAGCCCCGGCCTCAGTCACTTCGTCGTTCAAAAAGACCGTAATTGTGCCCCACTCGTCCTGCTTCAGATCCAGATCGCGCAGATTGTGCAGCGTTACATATAGACCCAGCGGCAAAGCCATCGCAATACCCAGTACAAGAACCGTCATCAGCGTGCCCAGGCGATGACCCAACAAGCTGCCCAGGCTGGAAAAGAAGCTGTAAAGCTGGCGCCGCGTACGGGCCCGGATCCTTCTCCTGACAGACTTGATGCTCACGACACCGCGGCAGCACTCACCGCCGCCGGTATGTCATCGATCAGCCTGCCGCCGGAAAGCACCAACACCCGTTGTCCCATAGCCCGTATCAAAGACAGGTCATGCGAGGCGACCATCACGGTGACGCCATGTTCGTTAAGTTGCTGGAAAAGGCTGAACAGCTCTCTGGATAACTGTGGATCCAGATTTCCCGTAGGCTCATCAGCCAGCAAGATCGGTGGCATGCCTACAATCGCCCGTGCAATACCCACGCGTTGTTGTTCCCCGCCGGAAAGAGTGAGTGGCCAGGATTTCTCCTTGCTGAGCAAACCTACTTTATCCAGTGCGGCCCGAACCCTTTTCTTGATATCAGCATAACGCATTCCGGCAATGATCAATGGCAGCGAAACATTGTCGAATACAGTCTTGTCGCTGAGGAGTTTGTGGTCCTGGAATATCATCCCGATGTGCTGCCGGACCTGTGGCGTGAGCCGCGGGGATGTTTTGCTGAGATTCCGGCCATCCACCAGGACCTGTCCTCGCGTGGCTTGCTCCAGCAACAGGATCAGCCGCAGCAGGGTGCTCTTGCCGGCCCCTGAATGACCCGTGAGAAATACCATTTCACCCGCATCGAGATGAAAATTGATATCCAGAAGGGCATTCGCAGCGCCGGGATATCTTTTGCTCACGTGTTCAAATGTGATCATTCAAGCAGTGCCTGTTAACCCACCTCAAGCCGGAGATCGGGGCTTACGGCGCCGCGGACGCCGGCGGGGTTTGCCACTGCCGGTCTGCGAAGAACTCCCGGAGCCGGCCTGCTGGCGCCCCTGGCCACTGCCACCTCTGCCCCTTCCTCGTCCTTTCGATGAACGATGACTTCCGCGTCCACCACGGTCGGGGCGTTTTGCAGCAGGAAGTGCTTTCTTGAGTTCGGGCAGTTCCACGTCACTGGTCTGACTCACCGGTATCGGGTAGCCGATGTAATCCTCGATTTCCGGCAAGTGGAATGCGTAGTTCTCGCAAGCGAAGCTGATGGCCTCGCCTTTCGCCCCGAGGCGCGCAGTGCGGCCGATCCGGTGTACGTAGTCCGGTGCATCCTGCGGGAGGTCAAAATTGATCACATGACTGACGTCCGGAATGTGCAGGCCCCGGGCTGCAACGTCCGTTGCGACCAAAATGGGAATTTCACCGTCGTGAAAACGGCGTAACAGGGTCTGTCTTTTTGTTTGCGGGACCCGGCCGGAAATGGCCGCTGCGTGGAAGCCATTAGCATTAAGTGTCCGTTCGACGAGATCAGCCGCCGCACGTGTGTTGGTAAATACCATGAGCCGGCCACTCTCGAACTGGCGCAACAGGCCGGCCAGCAAAGGCAGTTTTTCTTCATTGGCCGGATAAAAAACCGACTGGCGAACGGTTTCCACAGTAACGTTCTCCGTTTCCACTTTCAGCAGCTCGGGCTCATTCATGTGCTCGTAGGCGAGTTCCAGAACGCGGTGCGAAAGAGTCGCCGAAAACATCAGGCACTGGCGCTGACCCAGAGGGGGCAAGCGTCGCAGCACGTAGCGGATATCCTTGATGAAGCCGAGGTCGAACATCCTGTCAGCTTCGTCCAGGACCATCACCTCAATACTTTTCAGGTTAAATACGTGCTGTTTGAAATAATCAATGGTCCTTCCGGGTGTGCCGATGAGGATGTCTATTCCGTCCGCAATGACTTTACGTTGCTTTTCATAATCCACCCCGCCGTAGGCAAGGGCGAATCGAAGACCGGTATCGCCACCCAGCAACAGTGCGTCCTTGTGTATTTGCAGAGCCAGTTCACGAGTGGGCGCCAGCACCAGTGATCGGGGATTCTTGCCGGGTTGGTCCGGCTGGTTCTTCAGCAAGCGTTGAAACATTACCAGCAGGAAAGCTGCCGTTTTGCCGGTGCCGGTCTGAGCCTGTCCCGCGACGTCGCTGCCCTCGAGTGCTTTGGGTAGTGTAAGCGCCTGAATAGGCGTGCAAAATGAGAATTTGGCCCGTTTCAATCCTGCCTGTACCTCAGGCAGGAGATCGAGAGAAGAAAAAGCCAGGTCGGTAAGGGGCTTGTTTGTATTATTTTCAGGCATACTTGCTTCACTTGTTCATGTTCCGGTAAATTTTCCGGATTGTGGGCGAATTTCACAAAAAAAGAGGCAAGGGGGCTTGAAATTTGAAGCCTGTGCCTTGAAATCGTTTTGCGGTTCAGTTGAAATGATGGCCCCGATCTCGAGCATTGCCGTTTCCGGCTCCCTGTTCCTTGTACCGGGCCTTGAGTCAGACCATATTAACCGCGCTGCAGCCCATGTGCCAGTCACAATGCAGTGTGAATTTGGAGAATAAATGTGAGTGAAAAGATTACGCACGTCACCGACAGCAGTTTTGACCAGGAAGTGCTGAATGCGGACGGACCCGTTCTGGTTGACTACTGGGCAGAATGGTGTGGCCCCTGCAAAATGATCGCACCCATCGTGGAGGAAATCGCCGACGAATACGGTGACCGGCTGAAAGTGACCAAGATGGACATTGACAGCAACATGATGACGCCGCAGCAATACAGCATCAGAGGTATTCCCACGCTGATGATTTTCAGGGATGGAAAAGTACAGGCTACCAAGGTTGGCGCCCTGACCAAGGGCCAACTCAAGGCTTTCGTGGACGAAGCCGTTTGATCCTGTGCGCGGCAGTTTCCGTTCCGGATGCTGCCGCGCCATTCCAGACCGAACTACAGTCACTGGACGCTAGCGCCATATCGTGATAGTTTTAACTTATCTACAGCCGGGTCCCTCCGCCCGGGAATAAGACTTCCCTTTTTTGAAAACCAGTTGTTTGTGACCCCATTTAACTGGCCGGACATTGAAAAAGTTTTACAGCAACGCGGCGACACGCCGTGGGCAGCCAAATGATCCATTGAAATTCAGGCCTCGGGCCGAATTGAAAATTTCTTATTGATAAATAACAAAAAACATTTTTTTAAACGAACCGTCACGGTCCTCAAATCAGAGTTAATCCATGAATCTAACCGAACTTAAGCAAATGCCCATTTCCGAGTTGCTGGAAATCGCCGACGAAATGGGACTTGAAGGCGCAGCCCGCTCCCGCAAGCAGGACATCATTTTTTCCATCCTCAAAGCCCACGCCAAGAGTGGCGAAAGCATTTTCGGAAACGGTGTGCTGGAAATCCTGCAGGATGGATTTGGATTCCTCAGGGCAGCTGACAGTTCTTATCTGGCCGGCCCTGATGATATTTACGTATCGCCAAGCCAGATCAGGCGTTTTGCGCTGCGCACCGGCGATATGCTCTCCGGAAAAATCAGACCGCCGAAAGACAGCGAACGCTACTTCGCGCTACTCAAAGTCGAGGAAATCAACTACGAGTCTCCCGATGCAGCCAAACGCAAAATCCTGTTCGAAAACCTGACACCGGAATTTCCGAC
>DAOWGA010000187.1 GCA_030637665.1 Lysobacterales bacterium
ATCGAAATCAAGCGCTATAGGGGCGATAAGCTCATGTCGGCCTGTCCGGGAGGTGGCTGGTGTCTACCTGCGGGACCGTCATTTGTCGGGAACAAATGAAGAGCGAACAGGGATGTCTCGAGCGTGTCCTGCAGGTAGACACGCGGCACCTCCCCTGGCACGGCTCATTTCATTTCGCGCGCATGGCGCGCTCCTACACAAGGCGCGCATTGGGCGCCTGTTGCATACAGCGTTGCTGGAATTTACAGTTATTGGGCCATGTCAAAGATCAAAATGGAAGCCAGCCTCTTTGCCAGGACAGAACAGCAGCTGCGAGCAGTCCTCCCACAATCAACCACGGCAGGTAGCTTCGTCTTGGCCTGACGGCGATACCGGTGAGTACTTTCTGCGGTCTGAGCCCGGGGGCCTGGAGCACCCAGCGGCAATTGGCGATCCGGATTTCATCGCCGCTGGCCAGGCTGGCCTGGTCCACGGCCTCGCCATTGAGCAGTGTCTCAGCATGAGAAGCCAGGTTTTTCAGCAACAGCGCGTCCTGTTCCCCGGTGATCTCCGCATGCCGGGGCTCAACGCCGTCGCTTTCAACACGGAGGTCGCAATCTTCCGCACTGCCAATAACCGTTTTGGCACCCAGTGCAAAATCCTGGTTAATGACCGCACCGGACGCGCCTTTCAATCTATAAGTACCCATTGATTCAGGAACCTCTGATCTGTCCACTGCATGATACAAGTTCTTTTAGCAGGCTCGTCGCGTAGCCGCCTGCCGGAAGATCGAATTGCAGGATCAGTTGGTCTTCTTTCAATTCCCATTCCAGCTTGCCCGCTAACAGGCGCAGCGCGCGGCGGTCGGCCCGTACGCCAGCCTTTTTCAGTAATTCGACAACAGCAGATTCGGCTTCCAATGAAGCCAGCTCAAGCTCCGCCGCTCGCCGTTCCGGGCGCATTCCGCCGCTGCCGGGGAGCGGTCCTGTCGGGTGAATATCGAATTTATCACAACGTTGGGCCAGTGTGGGGTCAGGCATAGCGCAGGCAAACAGGGAATGGCTGCCATTCAGCATCGCTATCTCGCCATCCACAATCTGATTCCAGCTCTCGTCCTCAACCCGCCGCGAAAGCAACTGATTGAACAGGAAACTTCGCACAGAGGAAATATAAATGCTGCGCTTCTTCCTGGACAACTTCCCACCCTGTTCGAGCCATCGGATGCCGCGCTCGACATTGCCACCATTAAAACCGAAACGTTGCGGACCAAAATAATTCGGGACTCCACGCGACTTCACGGCGACGAGGCGCTTTTCCAGCTCTGCGATATTTCCCTCGAGCTTACGCACCACGATCCTGAACCGGTTTCCTTTCAAAGCGCCCCGCTTCAACTTCCTTGAATGATTATGAGCCTGGATGATTGCCACGTCCGGGATGTTCCAGGATTTCCAGTCCGGATTTCGGGCTTCCTGCAAGGACACCGAGAACCACTGGGATGTCACGCCATGGCGGTCCTTCATTCCGGCAAAACCCACATCGCGCAGAGCTGCTCCCGAGGCTGCCGACAGTTGCTCTGCCACCCAGTTGGTATTGGCGCTGCGCTTTTCCAGCTCCAGCCACAAGTGGCCTCCTTCACCTGAAGGATCGACCAGGGGTATTTCCTGCACACGGAAGTCTTCCAATTGCTCACGGATAACACCGGCCACTTCCGGATCGCCAAGGCAGCAGCGCCACCCCGGCAGTGCATGGCTGCTTCCGGTCATTCCGTAGCCTGAACCAGGACAACGGCCAGCGCGGCGATACCCTCTCCCCTGCCGCAGAAACCCAGTTTCTCAGTTGTTGTGGCTTTGACCGATATAAGGCTGACCGGAACCTTGAGAATGCCGGCCAGTACTTCGCGCATAGCCGCGACATGGGGGTTGATCCGGGGCAATTCACAGGCGATCGTCAGGTCCAGGTTAACCAGGCGCCAGCCGCGATCTGTCAGCATTTGGCACACTTCTGTAAGCAAACACGCACTGTCGGCATCACGCCATTGTTCATCGCCCGGCGGAAAGTGTTGCCCGATATCACCCAGGGCAACGGAGCCGAGCATGGCATCACATAATGCATGAATCGCCACATCACCATCGGAGTGCGCGAGCAGCCCCTGGTCATGGGCTATGCGGACTCCGCCCAGAATGACATGATCCCCGTCGCCGAAGGCGTGCACATCCAGGCCTTGTCCTATCCGGTATGACATGGCTTCACTCTGTGACAGACTGCCTCTGCAGTATGAACTCCGCCAGTGACATATCCTCGGACCCGGTGATCTTGATATTGGTAGCCACCCCTTGCACCAGCAGTGGATGAACGCCGGCTGCTTCCATCGCGGCTGCTTCATCTGTGGGATGCAGGCCCCGGGACAGCGCCGACCCGAGGTTTGCGGCCAATTGGTCGATCGGGAAAAGCTGCGGCGTCTGCGCTGACCAGTAGCGTGACCGATCAGCGGTCCGCTCGATATAGCCGTTTTGGTCAGCGACTTTCAGCGTGTCGTTGACCGGAAAGGCAAGAATTGCGCCAGTCTCACAGGCCAGTCCGAGTTCAAGAAGATCGTTGAGGGAGGAAGCGGACAGACATGGCCGTGCCGCATCGTGCACCAGTACCCAATCACAATCCGGGTTGATTTCCATAATGAAACGGAGGCCGTTCATTACCGTCAGGGCGCGTGTTTCTCCGCCTGCGACCGTGGTCACTTGCGGGTAAACGGGGCGGATCAAGTCATCATAAACGCCATCGTCAGGCGCCAGTGCAACCGTCACATGCGTAACAGCCGGATGCTTTTGTACAGCTTCTATGCTGTGCGACATCACGGGCTGGCCGAGCAGATGTGTGTACTGCTTGAGCATGGTACCGCCAAAGCGGACGCTCTGACCGGCAGCCGGAATCAGTGCATGTACCCGAGGCTCGTTCACCATCATTTACTCACAAATTCGACACCTGATATTAACCTACTCGGTGTCATCCGGTTTGATTTTCTGTCCGGGAACAACCTGGTAGAACTCTTCGTTCTCCTTGATCAGGCCCAATTCGCTGCGTGCCCTTTCTTCAACGGCCTCCAGGCCCTGGCGCAGATCCTCGACTTCAGCCTGCAATTCCCGGTTGCGCTGGGCCAGAGATTCGTTCTCCAGGGATTGCTCTTCCACTCTCTGTTCCAGCCGTCGCACGTCCCTGAAGCCCCCTTCTCCAAACCACATTTTCATTTGCAGCAGGATCAGAACGAGTAACAGTATGGCCAGCAGGACGCGCATCTGCCGATATCAACTCCAGTTACGAATATTGGAAAAAGCTGCCCGGCCCGCGTAGCGGCCGCGATTACCCAGGGCTTCCTCGATGCGCAGCAACTGGTTGTACTTGGCGACACGGTCTGAGCGGCACAGGGAGCCGGTTTTGATCTGGGTAGCCTTGCTTGCAACCGCGAGATCGGCAATCGTGGTGTCTTCGGTTTCCCCCGAGCGGTGAGAGATCACGGCGCTGAACCCTGCCTGATCAGCCATCGATATGGCATCCAGGGTTTCGGTTAGCGTTCCTATCTGGTTCAGCTTAATCAGGATGGAATTGGTAATTCCGAGCTCGATGCCTTTCCTGAATATCTCGGTGTTGGTTACAAACAGGTCATCACCCACCAGTTGGCAATCATCACCCGTAAGGCCGGTCAGGATGGACCAGCCATCCCAGTCGTCCTCGGCCATGCCGTCCTCGATGCTGATAATCGGGTACTGGCGCACCCAGCTGGCCAGGTACTCGGCAAAAGCGCCGGACTCAAAGGTTTTTCCTTCGGATTCCAGGTGATACAGGCCATCACGGTAAAATTCTGATGAGGCGACGTCGAGACCCAGGCTGACATCCATACCCACACGGTATCCGGATTTCTCGATGGCCTCGAGAATGGTTTCCACCGCGGCTTCATTGGATGACAGATCCGGTGCAAACCCGCCCTCGTCGCCTACTGCTGTACTCATGCCGCGCTGGTTGATGACGGATTTCAGCGCATGAAAAATCTCGACTCCACAACGAAGTGATTCGGCAAAGGAATCCAGCCCCAGGGGCAGCACCATGAATTCCTGCATATCGACGCTATTGTCTGCGTGCGCACCACCATTGATGATGTTCATCTGCGGCACCGGCAGTTGCAGCTTGTCGGCCTGCGCCAGCCTCGCCCACAATGGCCGGCCTTCATGGGCCGCCATGGCATGCGCAGCAGCCAGGGATACGCCGAGCAATGCGTTCGCGCCCAGGTTTGCCTTGTTGGGGCTGCCGTCCAGCTCGATCAATTTACGGTCCAGCGCCCGCTGATCCGACACATCGAAGCGGGCCAGGGCGTCAGTGATCGTACTGTTTACATTGGCAACCGCCTTCTTCACACCCTTACCCAGGTAACGGTTGGGGTCGCCGTCTCTCAGTTCGATGGCTTCCCGGGCGCCGGTTGAAGCGCCGGAAGGCACGCAAGCTCTCCCGAATGCACCGGATTCCAGCACAATTTCAGCTTCAAGGGTGGGGTTTCCGCGGGAATCCAGGATTTCCCGCGCGTGCAAAGATTTGATCAGGGTCATTTCGCGTCCTTTGTTTTGTATTCCGGCCTTGCGTTCCGGCTTGTTCAGTCGGCCTTTAAGTATCTCTTGCTCACGCCATCCAGTTCCCTGAGCGTGATCAAAAGGGATTCGATTTGCCCCAGCGGTACGGCATTGGGGCCGTCGCTGAGCGCTTTGTCAGGTTCGGGATGCGTTTCCATGAACAGCCCGGACACACCCACGGCAATCGCGGCGCGCGCCAGTACCGGAATGAATTCCCGCTGCCCCCCGGACGAGGTACCCTGCCCGCCGGGCAACTGCACTGAGTGAGTTGCATCGAACACGACGGGGCAGCCACAGTTGCGCATGACAACCAGTGAGCGCATGTCTGAAACCAGGTTGTTGTAACCGAAGGACACGCCCCTTTCACAGACCATGATGTCCCGATTGCCGGTAGACATCGCCTTGTCTGCAACGTTTTTCATTTCCCATGGGCTGAGAAACTGGCCTTTCTTGATATTCACTGGCTTTCCGGCCGCGGCAACGCGCGTGATGAAATTGGTCTGCCGGCACAAAAATGCCGGGGTTTGCAGTACGTCAACCACAGCGGCAACCTGCTGTATGTCGGTGTCTTCATGTACGTCGGTCAGCACCGGAACGCCGATCTGTTTTTTGACTTCTGCCAGTATGCGCAGGCCCTCATCGACGCCGGGGCCTCTATAACTGGTGCCGGAAGACCGGTTTGCCTTATCAAAAGAAGATTTGTAGATAAAGGGAATGCCCAGCCTTGCGCAGATTTCCTTCAGCTCACCCGCCGTGTCGATAGCCAGTTGTTCAGACTCAATAACGCACGGTCCGGCAATGAGAAAAAAAGGGTGCGCCAGGCCGGCGTCAAAGCCACAGAGCATCACAGGCTGGCCACCCCGGCAGGCAACTCACCTTGTTGTTCCCGCAAGGCGGCTTCAATGAAACCGGTGAACAATGGGTGCCCGTCCCTTGGGCTGGACGTGAATTCGGGATGGAATTGACAGGCCAGGAACCAGGGGTGGTCGGGAATCTCAATAATCTCCACCAGCATCTCGTCCATGGAAATACCGCTTAGAACCATGCCGTTCTTCTGGAAAATGTCGCGGTAGTGGTTATTGAATTCATAACGATGGCGGTGCCGCTCGCTAATAATTTCCCGGCCGTAAAGCTTTCTCGCCAGCGACCCTTCACGCAGTCTGCAGTCCTGTGCGCCCAGTCGCATCGTACCGCCAAGATCGGATTGATCGTCGCGTTGCTCAACGGTTCCGGAGGCGTCCTGCCATTCCGTGATCAGGCCAATCACTCCATGCGGTGTGTCCGGCTCGATTTCGGTGGTGTTGGCGCCTTCCAGCCCGCAGACGTTACGGGCGAATTCAACTGATGCTGCCTGCATACCATAGCAAATTCCCAGGTAGGGAATGCCACCCTCACGTGCATGCCTGATCGCATTGACTTTGCCTTCGAAACCACGTTCACCGAAGCCCCCGGGAACCAGGATGGCATCGACGCCATCGAGTTGCGACAGGTCGTCATCAGCCAGGTCATCAGACTCGATACGCCTGATATTCACCTTGATGCGCTGGCGCAAGCCACCATGTGCAATGGCCTCGGTGAGTGACTTGTAGGCATCATTATGTTCAACATATTTGCCGACCATGGCCACGGTCACTTCATGCCGGGTATTGATGGTGCGGTCGACTACTTCCAGCCAGTCATCGAGATTGGCGGGGCCGGCCTTGTCTTCCAGGCCCAGGCGCTCGACAACAATGTCATCCAGCCCTTCTGCATGCAGCATGGTCGGAATGTCGTAGATGCTGTCCCTGGCATCCAGCGCCGAAATCACCGCCTTGATTGGCACATTGGTAAACAAGGCGATTTTCGCACACTCAGATTCTGACAATTCGATTTCGGAACGGCACAGCAGCACATCGGGCTGTATGCCAATGGAACGCAACTCCTTGACCGAGTGCTGAGTCGGCTTGGTCTTGATCTCGTTGGCGGCACGCAGAAACGGTACCAGCGTCAGGTGCATGAACATGGCATTGCGGCCATACTCGACCCCCAGTTGCCTGATGGCTTCCAGGAAAGGCAGCGATTCAATATCACCCACTGTTCCGCCGATCTCGATCATGGCCACGTCGTAACCTTCAGACGCCCGCCGTATCCAATCCTTGATTTCATCGGTGACATGTGGAATGACCTGTACCGTAGCGCCCAGGTAGTCGCCACGGCGTTCCTTGGTGATCACGTTGCCGTAAATACGCCCCGTGGTGCAGTTGTTGAGTTGCCCCATTCGCGTACGAACGAATCGTTCATAGTGACCGAGATCGAGGTCAGTCTCAGCGCCATCCATGGTGACAAAAACTTCACCATGCTGGAACGGACTCATCGTGCCCGGATCCACGTTCAGGTAGGGGTCGAGTTTGACCAGGGTAACTTTCAGACCACGTGACTCGAGAATCGCTGCAAGTGATGCGGCTGATAACCCTTTTCCGAGTGAGGAAACTACGCCGCCGGTTACAAAAACAAGAGATGCCATGCCAGAACCTTTATTTTGATTTAATCCATGAGAAGTTCTGGAAGGACATTGTACGTGAAGCCAAATCGCATGCGAAGCTTTTGCAGGCGATCTCTGGAAAAAAAATGAGTTTTCCGGCTGCAAAGAAGCCGCATTGAGCAATATGCGGCCAAAGCGCTAAAAAAATCTCGATTCATCACATCATTCCGTTACAATCGGCTGTTTGGTTCCATCCGGAATTGGCAAGGAAATTTTACAAAAAATGATTCACAAAACAGGATCCCGTTTTCGGGGAGCCTTTCAGGCGCCAGGTGCAGTGATGCATATCTGTGGCCTGCTCGCCTTCTTGATGGTTTGCACCGGCCCGTGCCTGGCGCAGGATGATGCAGGCAATATAAACAGTGACCAGTCCAGTGGCTGGGAAATTGACGAGTGGTATATTTTCACGTCGCTTTATACCAAGCACTTTGACCCTGATCCAGATCATGTCAATAATCAGAAAGCACTCGGAATTGAGACCCGGATGAAGAATAACTGGGTGATTGGGGTGGCTGCATTCGATAATTCATTTGGTCAGAACTCCCAATACCTGTACACAGGTTACATGTGGGATCTGTTCGGTTCCGAGCTGTGGTATTTCAAACTCACCGGCGGGTTGCTGCACGGCTACAAGGAACCGCACGAAGACAAGATCCCGCTCAACGGCCTTGGCATAGCGCCCGCGATCTTGCCGACCCTTGGTTTTCAATACAAGTTTTTTGTTACAGAATTCAACCTGGCGGGCATCGCCGCCCTTACCATTACGGCGGGAATTGCATTCTGACCATGAGCAGCAAGTACCAGGCAAGCGACATCGAGGTCCTGACGGGGTTGGAACCGGTCAAGCGCCGGCCGGGTATGTATACCGACACCACGCGGCCCAATCATCTTGCCACGGAGGTTATCGACAATAGCGTGGATGAAGCGCTGGCCGGCTTTGCCAGACAAATCGTGGTCACAGCATACGAAGATGGTTCGGTGGAAGTCAGTGACGACGGTCGCGGCATGCCGGTCGACATCCACCCCGAACAGGGCATCCCCGGCGTGGAATTGATCCTGTGCAAGTTGCATGCCGGCGGCAAGTTCTCGGATAAGAACTATCAGTTTGCCGGTGGCCTCCACGGCGTGGGCGTTTCCGTTGTGAACGCGCTCTCAACCAGGCTTGAAGTATGGATCAAGCGCGACGGACAGGAACATCACATGTCCTTCGCCGATGGCGATAAGACCAGGGATCGGGAACTGGTTGGCAACGTAGGCCAGCGTAATTCAGGTACCCGGATCCGGTTCTGGCCGAATCCATCGTATTTTGATTCACCCAATTTTTCCTTGAAACGCTTACGCCACCTGTTGCGGGCCAAGGCCGTTCTTTGCCCCGGCCTCACCGTCAGCCTGACTGATGACAAGACCGGGGAAAAAGAAGAGTGGTGTTACCAGGAAGGCCTGGTTGACTATCTGAAATCAGAACTCGAGGAATACAACTGCCTCCCTGTCGAGCCATTTAACGGTCTGCTAAAAGGCACCGACTCCGAGGCCAGCTGGGCAATTTGCTGGTTGCCTGACGGTGGCCAGATGCAGGAAAGCTACGTCAATCTGATCCCGACCACCCAGGGTGGAACGCATGTCAACGGTTTGCGCACCGGCCTGGTAGATGCGCTGCGCGAATTTTGTGAGCATCACAACCTGCTGCCGCGCGGCCTGCGACTGACGCCAGACGACATCTGGGAAAAAATTGGTTTCATCCTTTCCGTGAAACTGGCTGATCCCCAGTTCAGCGGACAGACCAAGGAGCGGCTTTCTTCCAGGGCCTGCGCACCTTTTGTTTCCGGCATCATCAAAGATACATTCAGCCTGTGGCTGAACCAGAACGTCAGCGAAGGCGAAGCCATCGCCCAACTGGCCATCACCAATGCGCACAAGCGGATGAAGTCAGCGCGCAAGGTTGTGCGCAAGAAAGTAACTCAGGGCCCTGCCCTACCCGGGAAACTGGCTGACTGCACGTCGCAGGATCTTTCCTGGACCGAATTGTTCCTGGTCGAAGGCGACTCGGCCGGCGGCTCCGCCAAGCAGGCCCGCAACCGCGAATTCCAGGCCATCCTCCCACTCAGGGGTAAAATCCTGAACACCTGGGAAGTGGATTCGGATTCCGTGCTCAGCAACCAGGAAGTTCATGATATCTCCGTTGCCATTGGTGTCGACCCGGGTTCAAGCCAGATTTCCGGACTGCGCTACGGCAAGGTCATCATTCTGGCCGATGCAGATTCGGACGGCCTGCATATCGCTACTCTGCTTGCAGCACTGTTCCTGAAGCATTTTTCCGCCCTGGTCGAAACCGGTCATATTTTCGTCGCCATGCCGCCCCTGTTCCGAATCGACGTGGGCAAAGAAATGTTTTACGCCCTCGATGACGATGAACGCAAGGGTATCCATGAACGCATCGCGGCCGAGAAAAAGCGTGGCAAGGTCTCCGAAACCCGCTTCAAAGGCCTGGGGGAAATGAACCCGCTGCAACTGCGCGAAAGCACCATCGACCCGGATACCAGGCGCCTGGTGCAACTCACAGTGGAAAGCCATGCGGCAACCAACAGAGTCATGGATATGCTGTTATCCAAAAAACGGGCTTCCGACCGCAAGGCGTGGCTGGAAGACAAAGGCAACCTGGCGACCATTTAATGCCGGGAAGCCAAATCACACTGTTGATGAAGGGCTTCCGTCCCTTTTTCCTCGGGGCCACCATCCTGGCGGTGCTGAGCATGGTCCTGTGGATGGCCGTTTACGTGTTCCATCTGCCCATCGACGTATCCGGTATCTCTATTTTCCAGTGGCATGCCCACGAAATGATTTTTGGTTATGCCGTGGCCGTCATCGCTGGTTTCCTGCTCACTGCCGCCCCCAACTGGACCGGCGAAAAAACCGTGACGGGAACGGGTTTGGGCCTGCTTTTCGCCATCTGGATTCTTGCCAGGGTTTTGATGCTCGGTGGCACGCGTTTTTTGATCTACGCTGCTATCGCAGACCTGCTGTTCATGCTCGGCCTCGGCATTGCTGTAGCCAGGCCGATTCTGAAGGTACGCCAGAAGCGGCAGGCCCCGGTTCTGCTCATTATCAGCTTGTTGACAGCGGCCAATCTGCTGTTCTACCTGGGCGCCGCGGGCCACATGGAGCATGGCGCTCACCTGGGTGTTTATGGTGGTTTGTACCTGATCCTGGGCATGGTCCTGTTCATGGGCCGCAGGGTGATCCCCTTCTTCACGCAAAAAGGCGTGGGTTACCCGGTGGAACTAAAAAACGCCCGCTGGAATGACATTGCGACTTTTATCCTGTATCCCGGATTCCTGCTCAGCGAAGTGTTTTTCCAGTTCCATTTTGTGGGCGCCCTTTTCGCCGCGGGCCTGTTCATATTGAATTCGCTGCGCGTAAACGACTGGCACACGCTGGGTATCTGGCAGAAACCGCTGCTTTGGGGCCTTTTTGCAGCCTTCCTCATGATCAATCTGGGCTTCCTGCTGCGTGCAATGATGGCCGTCACGTCCATTCCCGATTTCCTCCCCATACATGCATTTGCGGTGGGCGGTATCGGAATCATTACGATCAGCATGATGGCCCGCGTCACGCTGGGCCACACCGGCAGAAACGTCCACCAGGCCCCGCCGGTCATGACCTTGTTACTGGTCAGTATGGTCCTGACCGCAACCGTTCGAATTTTCCTGCCGTTACTGGACCCCGGCCACTACCGGCTCTGGATAGCCACCTCCGGATTCATGTGGATCATCAGCTTCAGTTTGTTTGCTGCTGTTTTCATACCCTTGCTCATAAACCCCAGGGTCGACGACAAACATGGGTGAGAAAAAATGGCTGTGTGCTGAAGTGATAAACCGACTAAAGCAGAAAGAGGTATGAAATGACCACAGAACCGAGAATCGTCATTACCGGGATGGGCGCCATATCACCGGTGGGTCTGAGCTGTCAGGACACATTCGATAATCTGGTGGCCGGCCAGTCCGGTATTGACAGAATCACTCTTTTTGACCCGTCCAGCTCACCCTGTCAGATAGCGGGCGAGGTCAAAGAGTTTGAACCAAAAAATTACATGGATCATAAAAAGGCCCGGCGAATTGGGCGTTATGCCCAGTTCTCGATTGCTGCCACCCGGGAAGCACTGGCCCAGGCGCAACTGGATTTGACCACAGAAGATCCGAGCCGGATTGCCTGCCTTGTTTCTTCGGCAATTGGTGATTTTCCCATGCTGGAAGATCAGATGAATCTCTTTTCCGAGAAAGGTCGGGGCAGAATCAGCCCTTTCACCGTCTCACGAGTGAGCACCAGTATGGCGGCGGGTAATATTGCCCTGGAATTCGGTCTGACCGGCGTTTCGTACGGCGTTTCATCGGCCTGCGCCACCGGCAGTCATTCTCTGGCCACTGCTATGATGATCCTCAAACTCGGGCTTGCTGATGTGGTACTGGCTGGTGGCGCCGAAGCAGCGGTATGTGAGACTTTTCTGGAATCATATGCCGTCATGCGGGCGCTAACGACTCGTAACGATGCGCCCGCGCGGGCGAGCCGCCCTTTCGATAAAGAACGGGATGGTTTTGTCATTGCTGAAGGTTGTGGCGTTCTGGTTCTGGAAACTCTGGAGCGGGCTCAGCAACGCGGCGCCAACATTCTGGCCGAGTTGAGTGGGATGGGTATGAGTTGCGATGCTTACCACATTACTTCGGCGCATCCGGACGGTCGTGGCGCTGCTCAGGCCATGACTGCCGCCCTCAATTCAGCCGGCCTGGGCCCTGCAGATGTGGACTACATTAATGCCCACGGTACCGCCACTCAGGTGAACGATCCCATTGAAACAAACGCAATTAAAACTGCCTTTGGTGAGTTCGCCGGTCAGATCCCGGTCAGTTCAATCAAGTCGATGATCGGTCACTCTATCGGCGCGGCCGGTGCTCTGGAGGCAGTGACCTGCGTTATGGCCCTCAATGCGGGCGTGATTCCCCCAACCATCAATCTGGATAACCCTGATCCAAAATGCGATCTTGACTATGTGCCCCATACAGCACGAGAAAAAGATCTCAATACAGTCATGTCCAACTCCTTCGCTTTCGGCGGTCAGAATTGCGTTTTGATTTTCCGGAAATTCCCAACATGATGTGTTATCCAAATCAACCTATGCTGACTAACAGAGCCTTATGACCGCAATGACCCGGTCGTTCACCGACCACGAACAAATTCCGCTGAAAGACTACGCCGAAAAGGCCTACCTGGACTACTCCATGTACGTGGTCCTGGACCGTGCACTCCCGCATGTCGGGGACGGCATGAAGCCGGTCCAGCGAAGGATCATTTACGCCATGAGTGAACTGGGTCTGAGCGCGACTTCAAAGCCCAAAAAATCGGCCCGTACTGTGGGAGATGTGATCGGCAAGTTCCATCCACACGGCGATTCGGCCTGTTACGAGGCCATGGTACTCATGGCGCAACCCTTCACTTTCCGCTATCCGCTGGTTGACGGCCAGGGCAATTTCGGTTCCCCCGATGACCCTAAATCATTCGCGGCCATGCGCTACACCGAATCGCGATTGACCGCTTACGCGAAAACATTGCTGAATGAACTGGGCATGGGTACGGTCGACTGGACACCCAATTTTGACGGCACTCTGAAAGAACCGGTCATGCTGCCTGCCCGGCTGCCGAACATTTTGCTGAACGGCAGCACCGGCATCGCGGTTGGCATGTCCACGGACATCCCGCCGCACAACCTCAGAGAGGTTGTATCGGCCTGCATCCGTTTGCTGGACCAACCCAAGTCAAGCGTTGCCGAGCTTTGCGAGCACATTAAAGGGCCCGATTTCCCGACCAATGCAGAAATTATCACCCCTGCTGAGGATTTGCTGAATTTGTACGAAACCGGCCACGGTTCGGTGAAAATGCGTGCAATTTGGGAAAGAGAAAATGGCGAAATTGTTGTCACCGCCCTGCCCCACCAGGTTTCACCCGCAAAAATCCTGGAGCAGATCGCGCAGCAGATGCAGACCAAAAAGCTGCCCATGGTAGAAGACCTGAGAGACGAGTCGGACCATGAAAACCCCACCCGGCTGGTCATTGTGCCGCGTTCCAACCGGGTTGATTTCGAGCAGTTGATGAACCACTTGTTCGCCACCACCGATCTGGAACGCAACTACCGTGTCAATCTGAACGTGATCAGCATGAACGGAAAGCCGCGGGTGCTGAACCTGCGTTCCTTGCTCAGGCAATGGCTGACATTCCGCCTGGACACCGTCACTCGCCGTCTCGAGCATCGACTGGACCAGGTAGTGGACCGGATGCACGTATTGGAAGGCCTCCTGATCGCTTACCTGAACATTGACGAAGTCATCTACATCATTCGTAACGAGGACAAGCCCAAGCCTGTCTTGATGGAGCGCTTTAGTCTGACCGGAACCCAGGCGGAGTCCATACTGGATCTGAAACTACGTCATCTCGCGAAACTGGAAGAGATGAAAATCCGCGACGAACAGGGCCTGCTCGCGGATGAGCGCACCGGTCTGGAAACCATCCTTGGCTCTAAAGCGCGCATGAAAACCCTGATCAAAAAGGAATTGATCGCAGACGCCGAGGCATACGGAGATGACAGGCGATCTGTCCTGGTTGAGCGGGATGCGGCTCAGGCACTGAAAGAGGAAGAACTGGTGCCTTCCGAGCCGGTCACGGTGGTGTTGTCCAAATCTGGCTGGGCGCGTGCCGCCAAGGGCCACGAAATTGATCCGGCCAGTCTGAATTACCGCGCCGGCGACGAGTTTCAGCATGCCAGCCTCGGGCGCAGCAATGAGCAGGTGATTTTCCTGGATTCCACCGGCAGGGCTTATGCATTGTCAGCTCACACCCTGCCTTCGGCGCGTAGCCAGGGCGAACCACTTTCAAGCCGTTTCAACATCCGTGATGGCGCGAGCTTCCTCTACACACTCAGTGGGGATGCCAGACAGAAAATCGTACTGGCCAGCTCCCATGGCTATGGCTTCGTTACCGAACTGGGCAATCTGCACAGCCGCGTGAAGGCTGGCAAGGCCATGATTACGCTGCGCGGGGATGCTGTTCCGGTCTTACCCGCCATCATTCAGCCCGGCACTTCGACTACCATCATCTGCGCCACCTCCGACGGCTTCCTGCTGGCTTTCCCAATCGAAGACGTACCGGAACTGGCGAAAGGCAAGGGCAACAAGCTGATCAACATTCCTCCCCGGCGCCTCAAGGCGGGCGAGGAGTTCATGGTCGGACTGACAGTGGTGGGCGAGAAAGAGGAAATCCTGGTTTGGGCCGGGCAGCGCTACCTGCGCATGGGCCGCAAGGAAATTGAGCACTTCCGCGGCGACCGCGCCCACCGCGGCCG
>DAOWGA010000106.1 GCA_030637665.1 Lysobacterales bacterium
CGTCTGGCCCGCGGCGTGAGCAACATTGTGCACGATGTATTTCATCAACAGCAATTCGTCCGCTTTACGGACCAGCGTGTTGAAGCGGGTACCAATTTCACACTGACCGGCTGTTCCCACCTCGTGGTGATGAACTTCCACTGCAATACCCACCTTTTCCATGAGTCGGCACATCGTGCCGCGGAGGTCGTGGAGCGAATCCACCGGAGGAACCGGGAAATAGCCGCCTTTGACACCGGGCCGGTGACCGATGTTGCCGCCTTCGTATTCGGCACCGGTGTTCCAGGCGCCTTCCTCAGAATCCACCCGGTAGGAGCAGCCATGCATATCCACGTCGAAACGTACATCGTCGAACACGAAGAATTCAGGCTCAGGGCCGAAAAAAGCAGTGTCCGCTATGCCACTTGATTTCAGGTAAGCCTCGGCACGCTTTGCCAGTGACCGGGGACAACGGTTGTAGCCTTCCATGGTATGTGGTTCCAGCACATCACAACGAATGATCATGGTCTTGTGCTGGGCGAAGGGATCCCTTACTGCCGTGGAAACATCAGGCATTAACACCATGTCGGACTCGTTAATACCTTTCCAGCCGGCAATGGACGAGCCATCGAACATTTTGCCTTCGTCAAACAGGTCTTCGTCCACTGCGGAGATGGGCAGGCTTATGTGCTGTTCCTTGCCCAGCGTATCGCAGAACCGAAGATCGACAAATTGGTACTTTTTTTCTTCCAGGGTTTTCAGAATCTTATCAGCGCTCATTTCTCAATTTCCTTGTTGGGGTTCCAAAATGGGTCATAGAATATATGCAGAACTCGTGCCAAAAAGCAGAGAGGTAGAAAATTAATAATTAACGGATTTTGCCTTATCAATCGCCACAATTGGCAACACGTTACCAACAAATAACGCAATTACATAATTTGAGCACTGATCTGAATCAGTTAGAAGTATGGCATATGCACCAATATAGTGCAATCTTGAAAAATTAATGCACCATTATTGCGCAGTCACTGTGCGGCTTATTGAATAATCCACAGCAGAGCCAGTCCCAGTACCATCCGATAGAGCACAAAAGGCGCCAGGCCAACGCGTTTGAGCAAGGCCAGAAAGGCCGCGATGCAGATCCAGCCGGCAAGGGCGGAGAAGGCCATGGCAAGGGCAAACTGAATCCAGTCGATATCGGCATCACCGCCAAGAACCCGCAAGGCGCCATAGCTTCCCGCTGCGCCAATAATCGGAATAGCCAACAGGAAAGAAAACCTGGCGGCTGCATCAGGAGAAAAACCGAGGAACCGTCCGGCAGTAATTGTCACACCTGATCTCGAAACACCTGGTATCAAGGCAAACGCCTGGGCCAGGCCAATCATCAGCGCACGTGGCAGGTTGATCTGGCGCAAATCCCGCTCCCGTGAGCAACGTGCATCGGCAATCCATAACAAGAGGCCAAAACCAATGGTGGTCCATGCAATCACGCGCACATCGCGCAGATAAAATTCCACCGCGTTGTGAGTCAGGGCTCCCGCCAGCAAGGCTGGAATACTGGCGATGGCCAGATATACCGCCATGGCGCGGTGCCGGCGATCAGAATCGGTGGCCACCGGCGCCATCCATGCCTTCGCCATATCCAGTAGCTCTTGTCGAAAATAGATGAATACCGCCACCAGGGTACCCAGGTGAGTTGCGACATCAAAAATCAGGCCCTGGTCCGGCCAGCCAAACACCTTGCTGCCTAGAATCAGGTGAGCCGAGCTCGAGACCGGCAAAAATTCAGTCAGGCCCTGGATCAGGGCGAGTACGATAATCTGGAGTAGTGTCATGGAATGTAGCTGATACGGTAAATGGCATTTGCCTTGTCATCCGGCACCAACAGGGAACCATCCGGCATCTGCAGAATATCGTTCGGACGCCCCCAGGCATCCTCGCCCTGCAGCCAGCCGCTGGCGAACACTTCAGAGCCAGTCACTTTCCCTTCGCCATCAAATCGAACCAGAAGGATGTTGTATCCCACTTTTTTAGTGCGGTTCCAGGAACCATGCTGTGCGATAAAAAGCTGCTTGTGATATTCCTCCGGAAACATCTCACCGGTGTAGAATCTCAGGCCCAGCGCCGCAACATGCGCACCCAGTTTCAGCACCGGCGCTGTGTAATCCGGGCAGGCTTTTCCCTGGCCGAACTCGGGATCCAGTGTGTCACCCTGGTGGCACCAGGGGTAACCAAAATGCAGGCCGGACCGGGGAGCATGGTTCAGCTCATCAGCCGGAATATCATCCCCCAGCATGTCACGGCCGTTATCCGTGAACCAGAGTTCACCGCTATCAGGATGAAATGTGAGCCCCACACTGTTGCGCACACCCTGAGCATAAACCTCATCACCACTGCCGTCCGCATACATGCGGCGAATTTGCCCGAAACCGGCTTCATCACAAATATTGCAAGGCACACCGACGGGTACATACAGCTTGCTGTCCGGCCCGAACCGAAGGTACTTCCAGCCATGATGCGTTTTGTCCGGAAATGCATCGCTTAGCAGTTCCGGCTCTGGCGGCTGGTCCAGCCGGCTCTCAATATCGTCATAGCGCAAAATCCGGTCCACTGCTCCCACGTAAAGCGAACCGAACCTGAACTCGATGCCCGAAGGCATTTTCAAATCCTCGTCGATCAGGATCACACGGTCACCATATTGGTCACCGTCGGTATCCACCACCGCGTGCACCTTACCCGCTTTGCGTGAACCCGCAAACACTGTTCCGTGATCTCCCAGCGCAAGTTGACGTGCGTTTTCCACACCCTCGGCGTAAACGCTGATCTCAAATCCGGGCGGTAATTCAATCAACTTCAGCTTTTTCGCAAGGCTACTACCCGCATTGACCGGCACCGTTGTGATAACAGAAAGTGCAATTATCAGAATTTGAAATTTTTTCATGATTCCAGGCCTGGCAGGTTCGAAGAAGCACATGATGCCACAAGAAAATCGCCTCAGTATCACCCAGCCCGGAGTTTGTGTCAGCATCCGTGATATTGATGTGAACTGTGGGCTAAAATAGCCTGCTCTCAGTGCTCAGCAAATGGTGCCCGGTGAAATTTGGAATAAAACTAATAACGACTCTCTTCATCTCGCTGCTGGCCGGCAGCGCTGCAGCGCGAACAACGCAGGACTACCTGCCCGCCGACAGTAAGCTGGACCCTGCTGTTCCAAGCCCCGAATCCGTGCTGGGCTGGGAAGTTGGCGACTGGCATGTAAGCCACGACAAACTGGTGCAATACATGCAGGCCCTGGCCGCAGCCTCTCCCAGGGTTACGATCAAGGTCATCGGGTACACATATGAGCAACGCCCCCTGCTCCAGCTGGCCATCACCAGCGCCGAAAACCAACAGAATCTGGAGTCATTGCGCAGCGCTCACCTGCAAGGCCAGGGGCCACTGGTGGTGTGGCTGGGTTACAGCATTCACGGCGACGAACCCAGCGGTAGTAATGCCTCGATGCTGGCGGCTTATTACCTGGCTTCATCGCGCTCACCCTTTGTTGAAAATCTGCTGGCCGGGAGCATCATCCTGATCGACCCCAGCATCAATCCCGACGGACTCAACCGTTTTGCCAGCTGGGCGAACAGCAATGCAGGCAATATACCCGTTGCTGATCCTGTGACCCGCCAGCATGTCCAGAACTGGCCCGGGGCGCGTACCAACCATTACTGGTTTGACCTCAACCGCGACTGGCTGCCGCTGGTTCATCCGGCGTCCCGCGCACGGATTGTCGAGTTCCATCGCTGGCTGCCGCACGTGCTCACGGATCACCACGAACAGGGGAGTTACCCCGGCTTCTTTTTCCAACCGGGTGTACCCAGCCGGCAAAATCCACTGACACCATCTGAAAACCTGGAACTGACGCGCGCCCTTGCCATGTACCATTCTTCAGCGATGGATTCAGCGGGACAGCCTCACTTCACTGAAGACACATTCGATGACTTCTATTACGGCAAAGGTTCGACCTACCCCGACATCAACGGCAGCATCGGAATATTATTCGAGCAACGGGCAATACGCGGCCAGGAACTCAGCACCAGCAATGGCGCCGAGACATTCCGCATGGCCGTAGCCAACCACCTGCGCATGTCTCTTTCCACACTAAGGGGATCCTGGGAACTGAGGCAAAGGCTGATTGAGTACCAGGCCGGTTTTGCCGGCGCCATGCTGGACCGGGCAGCCAGTAAGGACTTCCGCGCCTGGGTGATCGGCGATGATGCTGATCCGGCCCGCGCCAGGGCATTCCTCGACAGGCTGGAATTACACCGGATTGAATTCCGCCCACTTGGCGAAACCATTCGCGCCGGCGGGCAGGAATTCATCCCCGGCCATGCCTGGGTGATTCCAGCACGCCAACGGCAATTCGGCCTGATCGAAGCAATGATGGAAAAAAGGACCGAATTCGAAGATGAGACTTTTTACGACGTCTCCGCCTGGACTCAGCCCCTGGCTTACAATCTTCCCTTCACAACACTTGGCAAAATGCCCGCTACCGAAGAGCCTACGGAATCCAGCAGCGGCCTGCCGCCAGATCACCAGGCCCTGGCCTGGACCATACCATGGCAGCAAATGGACGCAGCCCCGTTGCTGCAGGCTCTCCTGTCGGAAGGCGTAAAGGTCCGTACAGCCATGAAACCATTTTCCGCACAGACGGGTAGCGGTCTGCAGCCTTTCCTTGCGGGAACCTTACTCATCCAGGCCGGCATCCAGGAGCCTGAGGCCCTGCCAAAAGCGATTGAAATTCTGAGCAATGCCGCCTTATCGGGGCTGGCGGTACACAGCCTGTCCAACACCCTGACAGCTACCGGACCCGATTTTGGTTCGAAGCATTTTCCAATCGTCCGCCCCATCAAGCCGCTGATTATCGGCGGCAAGGGAACTTCTTCCTATGGTGTGGGCGAACAATGGTTTCTGCTCGACCAGCACCTGAAGATTGCAAGCCCCATTGTGGAATTGCCCCACCTGGATACAGTAGACCTGCAAGAATATACGCATCTTCTGATGGCGGACGGAGATTACAGTGCGTTGCGAAATGGTGCTGAGTCCGAGATCATTAGCTGGGTGAAGAACGGCGGTGTGCTGCTCACCATCAACCGCGCAGCCACCTGGGCCGAAAGCCTGTGCTTCGATAATGATCCTGCCAACTGCGAAACAGATGAACCCGGTGACTCAGCCGTGGAACCCGTGGCGCCACGGGCCTATTCTGATTTTGAGGACGACAAGGCGCAACAGGTAATTGGTGGTGCGATTGTTTCTTCCATGGTGGACCTGAGCCACCCCCTGGCGTTTGGATACCAGAGGCCTGAACTACCCATATTCCGGCGTGGCACAACCGAGTTGGCACCCAGCCAAAACCCCTACTCAACGCCCGTCCGCTACACCAACTCCCCGCTGATGGCAGGCTTCATCGGAGACGAGCGCCTGGAGGCCATCAAGGGCCAGCCCGCTGTGATCGCCGAAAAGACGGGTGAAGGGTTGCTTGTCCGCTTTGCCAATACTCCTTTGTTCAGGGGATTCTGGCGGGGCACCGAAAAACTGTTCATCAACGCCCTGTATTTTGCACAGGTAGTGAATGCAACTGAAATCCCGGAATTAGCTCCAAAGCCGAAGCCGAAATCGACGCATAACTGAAAGGTCCGGATTTCGGGACTGGTTCAGAGATATCCCCGAATATCAGGAAATTGTAGACACTTTGCAGTAATGTACACACAGATACTCAAACCGGGGCCAGCATTTTTATGAACAAAACATGAGCCTGTTTGTAGAACTCAAACGCCGTAATGTCTTCCGCGTCAGCATCGCCTACCTGGTAGCTTCCTGGTTGTTGATGCAAATGGTCGATGTACTGGCGCCGGTCTTCGCCCTGCCCGATTGGGCTCCAAAACTGATTTTCCTGATCCTTGTAGTCGGGTTCATACCTGTGATCATCTTCTCCTGGGTTTTCGAGATGACACCCGAAGGCATCAAGCGGGAATCTGAAATCGACCGCAGTAACTCGATCACCCAGACCACCGCAAAGAAGCTGGACATGGTCACCATTGGTCTGCTGGTGGCTGCGATCGCGACCGTTGCGCTGGATCGTTTTATACCCGAACAAACGGGGCATAAAAAAGGACCGGATATTGTTTCTTCTGCTCCAACTGACGATTCCGCCACTACGATGGACCAGGAAATGAACTCGGCGCCTGTTTCAAAAGACACGGATAAGCCCGAAAAACCAAAAGTTTCCGTCAAGTCGATCGCAGTACTGCCCTTCGTTAACATGAGCGACGATACCGGCAACGAATATTTTTCCGATGGGATCTCAGAGGA
>DAOWGA010000251.1 GCA_030637665.1 Lysobacterales bacterium
AGGGAGCCCAGATTTACCCGGACTCCTTTACATCCGGTATCCGCGGCAAGTTCATGGAAGAGATTATCAACACGCCGGGGGAGTATTCCGTTGAGTTATACGACAAGGCCAGACAGATCATTCAGCCTATTGGAACTTTTCGCGTGACCGGGAACAAAAAAACCGCCGGCAACGGGGAGACGGAAAATGTCAATCAGTGCACCGTGGAAGCCTGGGGCCCGACCCACTCGGATTCCGGCTATCCCTTCAACCCCCAGCCAGGCGGCGAATCAGCATTCTGGGTCAGGACCAATTGCGCACTGGAAGGCAGCACCCTGATATTCGCCGGAGTAAAATTAAAAACTACCGTACGAAAAAATCTGCTGACCGCCCGGGTCCCTAACGGGCATGAACTGGAGCCTGGAAAGTACCCACTCGAGATCCGCCTGGGCCACAGCGGGCGACTGTTGAAAAGCGGAGAACTGCAGGTCAGGTAGACACACAGGGCCGGATCATGATTCCCTCCTGCCACGAAAAAAATTCTGTAACAAATCCCCGCACTCTTTGGCCAGGCAACCGCCGGCCACGCGCACCCGGTGATTGTGATCGGGATTCAGCAACAGGTCGAAACGGCCACCCGCAGCGCCGGTTTTCGGATCGGGTGCGCCGAATACCAGCCGTTCCAGCCGCGCATGGATCATCGCGCCGGCGCACATGCAGCAGGGTTCCAGCGTGACGTACATGCTGCAGCCGGGCAGGCGATAATTACCGATTCGCTGGCCGGCATCGCGCAAGGCCAGAATTTCAGCATGCGCACTGGGGTCATTGAGGATAATGGTCCGGTTCCAGCCTTCACCCACGATGTCGTCACCCTTCACCAGAACGGCGCCCACCGGAACTTCGCCCTCGGACTGTGCACGGCTCGCCAGCATAAGAGCGTGCTGCATCCATGCGCGGTCGCTGTCGGTTACTGCGGGAGAATCGTTCAGCGGCGGCTTACTCCCACTCGATGGTGGCCGGAGGTTTGCCGGAGATGTCATAGACAACCCGTGAGATCCCGTTGATCTCGTTGGCGATTCTGAGCGAAACATGTTCCAGGAATTCGTAAGGCAACCTGGCCCAGCGCGCGGTCATGAAATCTACCGTCTCGACTGCCCGCAAGGCGACGACGTACTCATAGCGCCGCTGATCTCCGGTCACACCCACCGACTTAACCGGCAGGAACACCGCAAACGCCTGGCTGACCTGGTCGTACAGGTCGTTCTTGTGCAGCTCTTCGATGAAAATATGGTCCGCACGAGCCAGCAGATCCAGATATTCTTCTTTGACTTCTCCCAGTACACGCGCGCCAAGCCCGGGGCCGGGGAATGGATGACGGAAAACCATCTCGCGGGGCAGGCCCAGTTCTACGCCTATCCTGCGAACCTCGTCCTTGAACAACTCGCGCAGGGGCTCGACCAGTTCCATTTTCATGTAATCCGGCAGGCCGCCCACGTTGTGGTGGGACTTGATGACATGGGCCTTGCCGGTTTTGCTACCCGCCGACTCAATGACGTCGGGGTAGATCGTACCCTGCGCCAGCCATTTCGCATCACCCAGCATTTTGGCCTGCTCCTCGAATACGTCGATGAACAGCCCGCCGATGACCTTACGTTTTTCTTCCGGGTCCTTGACACCCCTGAGGCCCTGCAGGAACCGATCGCGGGCATCCACCTTGATAACGTGCACACCCATGTGCCGGCCAAAGGTCGCCATCACCTGCTCGGGCTCCCGGTAACGAAGCATGCCGGTATCGACAAATATACAGGTCAACTGGTCGCCAATGGCCTGGTGCAACAGGGCGGCAACCACGCTGGAATCCACGCCGCCCGACAGGCCCAGCATGACCTGGTCAGTACCCACCTCCTGGCGGATCCGTTCGATTGAATCCCGGATGATGTTTTCAGCCGTCCAGCGCTCCTCGCAGCCGCAGATATCATGAACAAAGCGTTCCAGTATCCGTCTTCCCTGCGCCGTGTGGGTCACTTCGGGATGAAACTGGATGCCATAATACCCACGGCCGTCATCCGCGATGGCTGCAATGGGCGCAGAATCGGTACTTGCCACCACTTCGAAACCAGCCGGCAATTCGACCACTTTGTCGCCGTGACTCATCCAGACATCCAGTTGCGGCCGGCCGGCCTCGTCTATGTGATCTTCAATGGCCTCCAGCAAACGCGAAGGCTGATCAACCGTGACGCGGGCGTAGCCAAATTCCTTGAATGAAGAAGGCTCCACGACCCCACCCAACTGCGCCGCCATGGTATGCAGGCCGTAACAAATCCCGAGCACCGGCACATCGAGTTCGTAAACAATTTCAGGCGCCTGTGGCCCGTCTTCGGCATGGACTGACGCCGGCCCGCCGGAAAGGATAATGCCCCGCGGTGCCAACTTGCGTATATCGCCGGGGTGCGCATCCCAGGGCCAAATTTCGCAAAAGACACCAATTTCTCTGACCCGGCGTGCGATCAGTTGCGTGTATTGCGAGCCGAAATCCAGGATCAATATGCGGTGTTGATGAATGTCTTGATGCATGCCTTTTTATCGCTCAAACCGCACAATGTTTCAATGATAAGGGTCAGGACAGCTTGTAATTGGGCGCTTCTTTTGTGATCTGCACGTCGTGGGCATGGCTTTCGCGAACACCGGCGCCGGTAATCCGGACAAATTTGGCCTCTTTACGAAATTTCTCAACCGACTCGCAGCCCATATAGCCCATCGAGGAACGCAGGCCGCCCAGCAACTGGTGAACCACACCGGACAATGTGCCCTTGTACGGCACGCGCCCCTCGATGCCTTCCGGCACCAGTTTCTCCGCGGACACATCGTGCTGGAAGTAGCGGTCCTTCGAACCCAGTTGCATGGCGCCCAGCGAGCCCATACCGCGATAGGATTTGTAGGACCGGCCCTGGTACAACTCGACCTCACCCGGCGCCTCTTCGGTACCGGCAAACAGACCACCAATCATCACCGTCCACGCGCCTGCGGCAATGGCCTTGGCAAAATCACCTGAGAAGCGGATACCGCCATCGGCAACCAGCGGTACACCGGATTTTTCCAGCGCAGCAGCAACATTGGCCACCGCGGTAATCTGCGGCACGCCCACACCGGCCACGATGCGGGTTGTACAGATCGAGCCCGGCCCCTGGCCGACCTTGACGCCGTCTGCACCCGCCTCAACCAGGGCCAGGGCGCCTTCGCCGGTGGTGACATTGCCACCGAGGACCTGCACGTCCGGAAAATGTTTTTTGACCCACCGGATGCGTTCCAGCACACCCTGGGTATGGCCATGAGCGGTATCGACCACGATCACGTCCACCATCGCCTCGACCAGCGCGGTCACGCGCTCCTCGGTATCACCTCCCACACCAACCGCCGCAGCGACCAGCAGGCTTTCCTGCGAGTCCTTGGCGGCATTGGGGAAATCGGTGGATTTTTGAATATCCTTTACGGTGATCAAACCACGCAGTTCAAAATCGCCATTGACGACCAGTACTTTCTCGATCCGGTGCTCGTGCAACAAATCCAGCACTTCGTCCTGGCTCGCATCCTCCCGCACCGTGACCAGGCTTTCCTTGGCCGTCATGATGTTACGCACGGGATCATCCAGGCGCTTTTCGAAGCGCATGTCACGGCTGGTGACGATTCCCACCAGTTCATTACCGTCCACCACCGGAACTCCGGAGATATTGTGTAGCCGGGTCAGGTCCAGCACTTCGCGAATAGTCGTATGCGGAGCTACCGTGATCGGGTCCTTGATTACTCCGGCTTCGTATATCTTCACAATATGAACCTGCTCGGCCTGTTGCTGCAGAGTCATGTTCTTGTGTATCACGCCGATACCGCCCTCCTGCGCCATCGCAATGGCCAGGCGAGCCTCGGTTACCGTATCCATGGCCGCCGATACCAGCGGCGCATTGATATTGATCTCCCGGGTCAGTCGCGTGTTGAGCCAGACGTCGGAAGGCAGAACCTCAGAATAGGCGGGCTCAAGTGAGACATCATCAAAAGTCAGGGCTTCACCGATCAACTGCATGACGAAAATTCTCCTGTTACACCAACGCCCGGATCGAACCGGGCGCCGCGGGGTTAATCGGTCAAGTATATCGCGCCGCGAAACTTATTTGAACATCGCACGCGACTTTCTATCCCGGACATGCGTTTGGCAGTCGCCGGGTTTATCATTCTCCCATGGCGAACAGTGGCGAGCATATCTATACCCCCAGCGAACTTAACCGGGAAGTGCGCATGCACATCGAGATGGGCTTCCCCCGTATCCTGATGGAAGCGGAAATATCCAATCTGTCGCGGCCCGCATCCGGCCACCTGTACTTCAGTCTGAAAGATGACAAGGCACAAATTCGCTGTGCCCTGTTTCGCTCAGCCGCCGGCCGGCTGACCATCCGGCCCGAAAACGGCATGAAGGTCCTGGCCCGTGGCAGGATCAGCCTGTACGAACCACGCGGCGATTTTCAGATGATCGTGGACAGCCTGCAGGATGCTGGTGAAGGCGTGCTGCGCCGGCAATTTGAAGAGTTGAAAAAGAAACTCGAGGCCGAGGGCCTGTTCGACCAGGCACACAAGCAGACGCTACCGGGCTATCCGCTGCACATTGGCGTGGTGACATCGCCGGGCGGCGCCGCGGTGCGGGATATTTTGCATGTGCTGCAAAGGCGCTGGCCGGTGGCGAAGGTTCGCCTGTACCCGGTTTCGGTCCAGGGCAGCGAAGCACCGTCCGAACTGCTGGCGGCTATCCGCTCCGCCAACGTCCAAAACTGGGCTGAAATCCTGATTGTGGGCCGTGGCGGCGGATCGCTCGAAGACCTCGCGGCCTTCAATGAGGAGGCCGTGGCCAGGGCCGTGTTCGACTCAGGCATCCCGGTCATTTCCGCGGTCGGGCATGAAACGGACTTCAGCATCTGTGATTTCGTAGCCGATTTGCGCGCACCGACACCCTCCGCTGCGGCAGAACTGGCCACTCCGGACCAGGTCGCGCTAAAAGAATCCTACGCCCGTGCGGGACGGCAATTGCAACACAGAATGCAGAATTTGCTCGAGCGGGATACGCAGCGACTGGATCACCTGTCCCACAGACTCCAGCAACGCCATCCGGCCAGCCGCCTGGCCGAGCAATCCAGGCAACTGGACATCTTTCAGGCTGCCTTATTCCGTAATACCAGGCGCCAACTGGGCGAGCGGCATGACTACCTCGATATCCTGTCACGGCGTCTGCATGTTCATCACCCCGGCCGCAAACTCCCGCAGCTTGCGAGCCGCGTCAACAACGCACAGCAAAGTCTGCACCGGCTTGTTCAAAATAATTTGCGTCAACGCCGCCAGGGTCTGCGCGATCTTGCCCGTACCCTGAATGCCGTTAGCCCGCTGGAAACCATCGGCCGCGGCTACGCCGTGGTAACTTCCACCCGCAGCGGGGAGGTCATCAGCAGTACCAGCCAAGCAAAGACCGGCCAGGCCATAACGACACAACTGCGCGACGGAAGGCTGATGAGCGTGGTTGAATCCCTTGACGACGAGATCTTGAATCCTGACAAGGACTGAGCCCTGCCACCCGTCCGGCTGGCAAGCTCACCGCATTCTTCGTTAGCTCCTTAACCCCTTTCCCCTCCCTACTGCGTTTCATCAGTACAAATCCAACAGGAGGAACAGGCTGCGCTGAAGCAGCCAAGCAAAGAAAATGACACGGACACTGACGCTGCAGGCTCGCGCACACCATGGTAGTCTCACGGCATGCGGGAGCGTAGCGACGAACAGCTCATGAAATCATACGCGGACGGCAACATGGAGGCGTTTGAGATATTGTACGAGCGTCATCGCGGACCGCTCTATCGCTACATCCTGAGGCTGGCAGCTAATCCCGCCACGGCCAACGACCTGTACCAGGGAAGCTGGGAAAAAATAGTCAAAGCACGCAGCCGTTACAAATCATCAGCACCCTTCAGGGCCTGGATGTACCGGATTGCCCACAACCACGTGATGGACCACTTCCGGCGCCTGCATCCAGCGGGAAACACGACACCCGATGACATGGCGGATAACCAGGCAGAACCGGATGAACAGCTTGCAACGGACCAGCGCCAGCAGGACCTGCTGGCCGCCATACACTCGCTGCCGCCGGAACAGAAAGATACGCTGATTTTGAAGATCGAAGCAGGCCTTGACCTGCAAACCATTGCCGAAGTCACCGGTGTGAACCGGGAAACGGCAAAGAGCAGACTTCGATACGCTGTGAACAGATTAAAGCTCATACTGGGTAATCAAGGCCCCCGGACGGAAATATGACAATGGATCCCAAGGACCGAAAATCTGAAGCAGGCCAGGGGAGAAACTGGGAACGGGATCTCGAGGTGATCCAGGCCAACTATTCCGGACTGGAGGCAAACGAGCCACCCGATTTGCTCGATCAGGCGATCCTGAACACTGCGCGACGCGAAATGGCGGCCAAAAGACGCAAACCGCTACGCTGGATAGGCGCATTTGCCACTGCTTCGGTGTTTGTACTGGCGCTGACCATCGTGCTCCAGCAAGACCATGAACCGATGAAACCCGGCAGGCCCAATGGCGCCAAACTGGACGCCGCAGCCCCATCCGAAGCACAAGAAAGCTCCAGGCGCGACGCTGCTGGTGCTGTTGCTCCGGATGACGGCCTGCAGGAATCCAGGAGCATGGAACGCAGCCTGTTAATGAAGCAGTCGGCGGCGGGTAAACGCGAGGATGGCCTGGCAACTGAGCCGGTGAGTGTGCCCGCTTCGGCACCCATTGTAGCTGAATTCGAAACGGTGCCGGTAGCCGCGGGGAAAGAGCTGTCCGTAGATGCGGATTTCCGCCTCGAAGAAGCGCCCGCAGAACTTGATTCAATAGAAGGATTCACGGATGAGGACGCTGAACTCAAATCGAAGACGCGCCAAAACGCTCCAATGATCAATGAATCGGCAGCCCGTAAACAGGCAGCGGACAAACCCGTGGATACCATGGGCAATGTTGTGGCGGCGACAGCCGATAAGGACGAATCTGGCGAACTGGCGGATCCGGAAGAATGGATCCAGCGTCTGCTTCTGCTGAGGCAATCGGAACTGTACGAAAAACTGGAAGAGGAACTGGCGGCATTCAGGAAGGCTTACCCCGATCACCCGCTACCCCGGGAACTGGAGAACTAAGCTCTTCAATGCGCACCCTCGCCTCGCCAGCTTCGCATGAAGTCGTCATCAAGCGCAGCCGTTTTGTTGCCCATGCCGCCCGTGTGGACAGCCAGGCCGATACGCTGGATTTCTACGAATCCGTAATCGATCCTTCAGCAACACATAACTGCTGGGCCTGGCGGCTGGACTACCTTTACCGCTTCAACGATGACGGCGAGCCAGGCAGTACGGCGGGCAGACCAATCCTCTCAGCCATCGAGGGCAAGGAACTCGACCATGTAATGGTCGTGGTAACCCGCTATTTCGGTGGGATCAAGCTCGGTGTCGGCGGCCTTGTGCGCGCATATTCCGGCAGCGCCGCCAAGTGCCTTGACCAGGCGGGAATTGTCGACATCCAGCCGTCAACCGAATGCACCATCAAGGCTGCCTTCCAGTGGACCGGCCAGGTCTACTCAGCCCTGGAAGCCTGTGGCGCCATGAAGCTGTCCGAAGAATTCCTCGATGAAGGTGTGCAAATCCTGGTGGAAATCCCGGAAAGCGAGCTGGCAAAACTAAAGACCATTCTTCGCGACACGACCCGCGGCGAAGTCAGCCTGTAAAAGCAAAAAGGGATCAGAGCCCTTTTTTCTTTTTTGGGATGATCTGTGATGGTGGATTTCGAAAAACCAGCACCAGGGCGAGGATGAAAGTCAGTGCCTCGGCTAACGGAATGGTTACGTAGATGCCGGTATCTCCAAACCAGATTGGCAGAAACAATAGCCCCAATGCAGGCAGGACCAGGCTCCTCGAAAGCGCAATGACCGCCGACTGCAGGGGTTTGTGAAGGGCCGTGAAATAAGAAGTCAGTGTGATGTTCATGCCATTGAACAGAAAAGCCGGCCAAAACAGGGAAATGAATTCCAGCGCAATTTTGACCGTTTGCTCTTCACCCTCCTGAAGAAACAGCGAAATCATGGCCCGGGGTGCAAACAGGAACACGATGCTGACACAAAGACCAATGACAAATGTAGCGATCAGTGCAGTCAAGGTAAACCGCACGATCCGATGCGGCTGTCTGGCCCCCAGGTTTTTGCTAATCGTAGGCTGCAGAGACTCGCTGATTCCATAGCAAACTTCGAGTCCGATAAAGAGCAGATACCCAACAATCGTGAATGCAGCAACGCCCTCCACACCCATTCGCGTGATCATGACCCAGTTAAACAACAGGGTGACCAGGCCGATCGATAATTCATTCGCAAATTCCGAGAAACCATTCCAGGCCGATTTGAGCACACGACCCCAACCGCCGCGAACGGCGAGCAATTTCAGAGTGCATGCGGGGTTAAACCAGTGGCTGATGAGGACCAGCAAAATAAGCCCCTCGGCGATGGCGGTCGCCCAGGCAGCGCCTTTGATGCCCCATTCCAGGTGGACGATGAACAACCAGTCCAATGCGATATTCAGAATGGCGTAGCCAACCAGCGCGACCGAAGCCAACACCGGCCGACCATCGATGCGGACAAAATAATCCAGAGTCAGACCGACCACCAGTAACGGGGCAGCCACGATAATGATCAGTAAATAATCTCTGGCCAGACCGTGCAATTCGTCGTTGGCGCCCAGCAGTGATACCACTTCATCCAGAAACATCAGGCAGCTGAAGGTAATCACAAGCGCCATGGCCAGGGTGGCGTACAGCGTCTTGCTGAAAATATCCGATGCGGCTTCGGCGTTCCCTTCTCCGATATTCTTTCCGCATACGACAGAGCCGCCCACAGCAAGCATTAAAACAATGGCGGCGAACAGGGCAAACACAGGGATGCAGATATTGATAGCCGCGAGCGCGGTCGCGCCGATAAAATTACCAATGAATATTCCATCGATAACGCCGGCCGAGGTTACCGCAATCATGCCGATCACCGAGGGAATGGCGTAACGGAAAAAGACCGGAACGATGTCTCCGGCAACCGGATCGAACTTGTTTTTCATGGCCTCGTGAGATGACATGGGAGGAGGATAACAAGCCACGGACTGTCCGTGCGGAATAGCCCCGAATTTATTGCTTCAATGCTCAGAACAGGTCGAACAGGTGGGTGTATTTTACGATCAGGCTGCGATTGGGTACGTTGCCGGTGTATCGGTCGAAGCCCTGGATGTCGTTGTAGACAATAAACAGGCCAGTGTTGGCGGCCCGCAGCCAGGAAAAACGCAGATTGGTTGACCAGAAATCGTCAACGTTGTTGTACTGAAACAGCGCCTCCAGCGTTATTCGGGTGGTAAAGGAATAGGACAGGCGTAAGCGGCCGACTTTGGTCACGAAGTCCCCTTCCGGCAAATCGACATCATTTTGTACCCAGCTCAGCTCCGTATTGAACTTTTCACCCAGGCGCATGCGCATGGAGGGACTGATCCTGACCCGGTCACCACTGTAGAATCCACCGATGGCCGTGCTGAGGCTGAAGCTGAGCCAGGCCCCCTGATTGGAATAATAAGCCAGCGACAACTCGGAATTGTCGTAGGTTCCGGCTGGGATAAATATGCCATCGTATATCTCGAATGGCTCGAGCAGACCTTCTGTTATGAAGTTGACCCCGGTGTGGACTTCCGCACTGTTTTTCCATTCCAGGTGGTTGTCCAGGTGCAAAAATCCGGTTTCCTGGAAACCGTCGAAGTTCCAGTAGGAGCTGTAGGACATGTGCGGCCGTATCTCCTGCAGGCCAATTCGGCTGTTTTCCGGGCGGTAGCGACGCAACACACGCAGCAATCCGTAGCGATAGGCTTCCCGGTCCAGGAAACCGACTTCGGGGTTGAAGTTCTCCCCTACTTCCACATATTCCAGATTGAGCAGCCAGTCTTTGGAATCATAGCTGCCGGACAGCGACCAGGACTGGTCGTCACCTTCCAGGCCCGGTGTCGAGGTGCGGGCCGCGAATCCGGTGATGGAGCCGTACTCTCCGATTCCCCAGCGCCCGTCAACGCCGTAGGTTTTGTTGTCATCACCTTCCAGAGCGAGACTGCCCGTGGCTTTGCGGCTGACAAATATCGCGCCAAGGGATGAGCGGTTGGGTAATTCCTTACTCACGCGGGCGACACCGAACTGATTGGCCGGCGTGACCCCCGCCAGCGATTCCGTCTGCATATACATCATGCCGACATTGGTGCCGCCGATGTCTCCCGATACGCGTGCACCAGCTTCGATTGGTATGACATCGCCATCCTCGGAAAGTCCGATACGGCGACTGAAGAACAATTCGACCTGGCTGGGTACACCTACCGTGAACAGACCCGCATTTTCCAGGAAAAAGGGACGTTTCTCCGGAAAGAACAGGTTGAAGCGGTCAAGTGAGACCTGGGACTCGTCGACCTCCACCTGTGCAAAATCAGTGTTGTAGGTCAGGTCCAGGGTCAGGGCCGGTGGCAGGCTGTACTTGATGTCAAAACCCCACTCGGTGTCGGTCGCCCTGCCCTCGTCACCAATGTCACTGAGCTCACCAAGCACATAGGGCACAATCTTCAGGTTGCGCTGCCTGCCGATTTGCAGATCGGTGAGCAGGCCCGCGTCACTCACCCGGAAAAGGCTGAATTGCTGGCTCAGCGGCGCCCAGAAGGCATTTTCATTGCGCCGCCGGATATTGCGCTGAATATTGATTCCCCAGCTCTGAACGTCTGTCGAGGGATAGCGCAGTGTTTTGAATGGAATCATGAATTCCGCACTCCAGCCAAAGTCACCCATGGAAGTTTTCACTTCCCAGACGGCGTCCCAGTTGATATTGAATCCACCACCAGCCCCACCACGCATCGTGGAAAGCAAAGCGCCGCCGTCTCCGGCCCGGCTCAACTGGCCGTCATACTCCAGACCGGTTGGGTTGGTGCCAAAGACAAAACCATTCTGTTCATCCAGGTAGGTATCCAGAATGATCCGCAGACTGTCCGTATCATCGAGATTCGCATCGCGGCGGCTATCGGCAATGACAATGGTCGCTGGATCATCGTCGAAGCAAATAAAGCCGAAATAGATCGCATCTTCGGTGTAAACCACCCGCACTTCGGTGATCTGGCTGGCAGGCTCACCTGCATCCGGCCGGGTCTGGGTGAAGCCGCCGGTTGGGATGATTGCCTGCCACACGAGGTCGCTGCGCACTGCGCCGTCCATGGCCGGCGCCGTTTGCACCCTGACGGCCGGAAAACTTCGCTTGTTATGATCTTGTGCCTTGCCTGCGGTTGGTAAAAGGATCAAAAAAAACAGCAGGCATACGGCCAACAAGCAAGTGCTCCGTGATTCCGCACTGTGCAAAGTTTTCTTGTTGTTGCGATGAATTCTGATGGATTGATCCTTCAGGCATTTATGGTCCCTGAGTGCTTGAACCAATGTCATTCGCCGTGCCAAAACATTTTTGAACAATCAGGATGCTCATTATCAGTGCCCGCATCATGAAGTTGCAGTTCGACTGACAGGCTCTTTGATCAAGGTCAAGCTTGACGGCTCCTTGACACGCCACAGGCTGGATACCAGGACAATGATCACGGTGCTGAGATATCCAGCAAATCAGCATCCGCTCAGGCCGAATTTCGGCGGGCAAACAGACTTGAGTCAGTTCTGGGTTGAAACATTAGGATCAGACCCACTTTAATGGCTAAAATGGAGTCAGCTTCGCTTTTTCATAAACCCGGGGTTGACCCCATTTTTTGAGGATCGACTGATGGCCACCCGAATGGAACGACTGTGGGGAACGTCACCGCTGAAGTC
>DAOWGA010000350.1 GCA_030637665.1 Lysobacterales bacterium
AAGGTGCCTGATTCCCATGCTGACCAGTGAGCGGGAAATCCAGATGGTTCACACCCTGCTGGATGAGGTAAGGGAAGAATTGGATGAAAAGGGGCAGGCTTATGACCCGGAAATGCCGCTTGGGGGCATGATTGAAGTGCCTGCAGCCGCGCTGGCAATCGAGAATCTTGGACGCCACATGGATTTCCTGTCAGTGGGCACCAATGATCTTTTGCAGTACGCCCTGGCAGCAGACCGGCTGGATGAACAGGTTGCTCATCTATACGACATGCAGCACCCGGGAGTAATACGCCTGTTGCAACATATTTTCCGCTCGGCAGAAAAGTTGCAGATTCCGGTGGCCGTGTGCGGGGAAATCGCCGGCGACCGCCGTTACACGAGGTTGTTGCTGGCACTGGGCCTGCGGGAATTCAGCATGCATACGGCGCGACTTCTCGAAGTGAAACAGGTGATCACTGAAACACATGTCCCACGGGCCAGGGCCGCCCTGACTCACTGGCTCAATGAGCCTGACCGTCACGGGGAACCTTCCCTGCTGCAATTCCTCGACCAATCGCAACTGACGCACTGATAAAGTCGGGATTCTGATCCCGGACAGCAAAGCAAATACAGTTTTCACTTATAATGCGGGCGATTCGTGATACACGTAGCCCGGCACAAGGCTGCGTGCATCCACTCAGCGGTACCCTGCAGGAGGAGGTCATGGCAGAACAATCACACGAAGACAAAACCGCACGTCACCTCGACCACCTGTCCGAGGCTCTGGAGTCCGGCACCCAGGTTCAGGTCCGCCACTTGCTGAAAAACCTGTCTGCCTCCGAGATCGGTGATCTTCTGGAGTCCCTGCCGCCTGCAAAACGCCTCGCTGTGTGGGAGATGACGGATCCCGAACTGGAAGGCGACGTCCTGGTAGAGGTAAACGACGAAGTACGCACCACGCTGATCCGCGACACCTCACAGGAAGACCTGGTTGCAGCGGTTGACGACCTGGACCTGGATGACCTGGCCGACATCCTCGATGACCTGCCTGACGCAGTCATCTCGGATGTCCTGCGCAGCATGGACCGCCAGGACCGGGAACGTCTGGCGCAGGTCCTGTCCTATCCGGAAGATTCCGCCGGTGGACTCATGGATCCGGATGTGGTCACGATACGCCCGGACGTCACCCTGGACGTGGTCCTTCGCTACCTGCGGGTCCGCGGTGAATTGCCCGAAGTATTCGATCTCCTGTTCGTCATCGATCGTAAAGACCGTTACCTGGGGAGTCTGAAACTCTCCGACCTGCTGACTCAGAAACTGTCAAGCCCGGTGGGCGAGTTGATGGATACATCGGTCCGGACCATCCCGGTCGACATGCACGAGAGTCAGGTCGCGATGGAATTCGAGCACCATGACCTGGTGTCTGCGCCGGTTATCGACGACGAAAACCACTTGCTCGGCCGTATCACCGTAGACGATGTCGTTGATGTGATCAGGGACGAGGCGGAGCATACCGTGCTGACCATGGCCGGTCTGGATGAAGAAGAGGATATGTTCGCCCCGGTCGTGCAGTCCGCGCGCAGGCGATGGGTTTGGCTGGGCGTAAACCTGGTCACGGCCCTGCTGGCTGCCATGGTCCTGTACGCTTTTGAACCCACGCTCGACCAGATCGTGGCGACCGCCGTGCTGTTCCCCGTCGTCATGAGCATGGGCGGCATAGCCGGCACCCAGACACTGACGCTGATGGTGCGGGGAATGGCGACCGGACAGGTCAGCACAGGCAACACTAAAGCCCTGTTGCGCAAGGAGCTTGCCGTTGGTTTGCTCAATGGCGTGGTATTTTCTATCGTCGTCGCAGCGATTGCGATGTTCTGGTATCAGGACATTCCACTGGGCCTGGTGATGGCCGCTGCCATTCTGCTCAACCTCGTGGCCGGCGCCCTGGCCGGCGCCCTGATTCCGGGTGTCCTCAAGCGTATGTCCATTGACCCCGCATTGGCCGGGGGCGTCGTGTTGACTACGGTCACCGATGTGATCGGTATCCTGGCCTTCATTGGCCTGGCGACTTTCCTGCTGCTGGGGCGCTGATTCCACAGTCTGGCCCTGAGTTCGCAATGAAAATTCTGCTCATCACACAGGAACCCCCGCTGCACAACGAGGAAATCGTCAGCGGAAATGCGGTCCGCAGCAGGCAACTCAAAAGCGGGCTTGAAAGCGCAGGCCACCAGGTATCGCAAACCTGGCTGTCTATTGATCGCAAACGGCCACAAGGTTCATTTCGCAACAGCGATGAATTGCAGGGCATCCTGCTGGAGCACGCAGCCGATACCATCATCGTCAGCTATTGGGAATTATTGGGCCTGCTGCCTTATGAATTGACCCGGACCGTGGTTCTTGATTTCGTCGCGCCCCGACCGCTGGAAGAAATGTTCGAATCGCCGCAGACGGTCCGCACAAGCATGCGCAGGCTGCGCCTGAATCTGGAGCGCTGCGATGCGGTCATGGTCGGTAACGAACTTCAGCGCCACCTGCTGATCAACACCATGATCGAAGCCGGTTTTGACCTGCGCCGGTCAAACCCCATCCTGGTCGTGCCGCTGGGCGCTGAACCCGTCGGCCCGCCCCGTTCCGCACCCGGAAAAGATCGCTGGCTGCTGGTTGCCGGTGGTGTCAGCTGGCCGTGGCGTAATTCCGGACCCTACACGCAAGTACTCGAAAGCCTCGCACGGGAGATGCAACCGGGCTTACACATTGTGCACTTCGGTGGCCAATACCGATGGCATGGGCAAAATGATGATGCCATTGAAGAAAGCACCGTGCAAGGCCAGTCCGCAATTGAATACCGGGCGCTGGAGCCTTACGCGCAGTTCAGCAAATTTCTGTCCGAAAACGCGCATATTGGCATTGAACTCGCGGATTGGAACCTGGAACGCCAATACAGCCAGTCCTTCCGGTCACTCGAGTACCTTCGTCACGGTTTGCCATTGCTGTGCAACCGCTACCTTCCCATGGCGCCCCTGATCGAGCAATACGATGCGGGCTGGACGGTTGATGAACCCGGCTCATTGAAGGCAATTCTTGAACACATCTTCAGTCAACCGGACGAGTGGCGGCTAAAATCGGAAAACGCCCTGAAGCTGGTCAAAGATGTGCTCCATCCCGGGCGCTCGATTGAGCCACTGTTGCAGTGGCTGGAATCACCAGCAAAAGCAGCCCGGCTGCCAGCACAGCCACAAAACCTGAAAACCGCGGTAGTGCTCGGGGTCCCGCCCCTGCGGCAACGACTGAAACGGCAGTTCAGCTTGATCCGGCAGGTCCTGTTTGGCCGCCTGTTTGGCCAGGAGAAGGGCAGCGGCGTGCTTTTTGTCACCCGCAGTGACCTCTTCCCCACGGATCACGGTGCGGCAGTACGCACTGTCGAGACCGCGCGGGCTCTATCGCGACGCGGTTTACAGGTGGGTATCGTGACCGCTGAGAGAAAATACTGGTACCGGTTCTCGAACGGCACGGAAGAGCGTGTGGGCTTCCCATTCTGGGTAAAACTGCTGAGCTTGCCGGCCCCCCTGGTCAAACTGTTGCATTTTTCCAAGAACCTGCCATACAGCAACAGTTTCCTCTACCTGCCACTGACTGACCACGGATTCCAATGGCGCACCATTGCCGCGGCAAAGCAAGTCAGGGCCGGAGTGCTGCAGGCTGAATTTCCAGCCTATGCCCAACCCTGCCTGAAGGTCAGGGAAGCCTTGCAATGCGCTGTCGTGCTGGTTGAACACAACGTGGAATACGATCGCATCAGGGCCCAGGTAGATGAACTGAATGAAGCGCAATACGAAAACCTGAAAGCCATCGAAATCAGCCTGTGCAACCAGGTGGACGCCGTCGTGTGCGTTTCGGATAACGACCGCCGGAAACTGACCATGGACGGAGTCGCCCCCGCACTCATGCACACGATTCCGCACGGGGTTGACCTGCAGCAATATGATGCGCCCCCGGTCGCGGATGGCCGCAGCAGGTTTGGAATAGCAAAAGACGCTCCGGTGCTGGCGTTTCACGGAACGTTTTCGTATCCACCAAACCGGGCAGCGCTACGGATTTTCGCCGAAACCCTGCTACCCGAGCTGGAGCGCCGGGGTCTTTCCTGCCACCTGCTCGCGATCGGCAGGAGCCCACCGGCAAGCAGCCT